>JASEGA010000008.1 GCA_030018315.1 bacterium
GGCAAGAGATATAGAGCATAATAGAGAATATGAGGACATTCTTGCTGAACAATAAAGAGGACATTCTACCTTAACAGTAACAGGAAAATAATTGGGACAAACGTGATTTCATAGCGGTGATTTGTATTTCTCTTTAATGTGTTTTATATATCGGTCTTTTAAATTCTTATTATATCCTCTAACTGCATTCCTTGCATTTTCAATCCCACCAGAATAAAACCGATTCCAAAAGAATATGGTAATGAGTGTACCATCAAGATAACGGTGTTCCCTAACAGATTTAACTGCAAAACAGCCCGTAATAGCATTAAGGGAAAAAGTAATAATTCCAGCTACAAATTTTTTAGCATAAATTTCACCCATCCCGGGCACAATTGTAGAGAATAAATGTGCTAACCTTTCAGACTTATACGGAAGGGTTTTCCCTTGGAGGACTGCACTTTTCAAGTCATTCTTACCTATATTTTCAAAAACCTGTGCTCCTTCATCCCATCTACCTTCCATAGTATAAAGCCAGGCTATTAGATTCTCGCCCCCATTCAAGTCTTCGGCTGCAAAACGAGCTAAAGAGTATCCACCTAATTCAATATAAGTATTTATGAGCTCCATAGAAGCAATGGCACCGAGTTCTCCAAATACAGCCGCTGCTTTATCTAAATTACCTAATTTCTGATAACAAACTCCTATACGATATTGGAAATGGGAATCAGGGTAGAAAAAATTTAGTCGCTCATATTCTACAATAGCACTTTTATATTTGCCTTCATCAAAAAGCTTATCTGCAAAGTAAGTTATACCAACCTGCGAATAGGAAGCGCTGCAAATACCAATACTAATAGAGATAACTAAAATCCTTTTTAAATTCCTCAAGTGTATCATAATAGACTTTTTCATTGTATAATTCAGCCCCAACTACACTACCATAAATATCGCCTAAATAAAAAAGTGCCCCAATAAGTCCTAATGCCACTGATTGAGGATAATCCTTTGTTCTGTAGTACTGACAGCTCAATGTAAAGCTCCCTATAGTAAATATGAACGAGAAAATCCCATCCCCTAATCGACCAGAATACGCTCGTCCAGTTCCAGGTATGATAGCACTTGAAAACCCTGCAACTAATGGGCTCTTGTAAGGTAAGGTTAATAATTTTAAACACTCCTTGTCTAACTCACGACGCCAACTCTCATCCTTTATTTTAGTAAAAGAAGTCTCAGCCATTTTAATTTCCTTATTTTCAAGCCATGTAAACCCAATAATAGCTAATGCAGTATCATTGGCTACTCGTGCTAAACATTTACGTGCTTTTTCATAGTTACCAAGAAGTGAGTAAGCTCTTCCTATCTTAAGTAAAATTGCAGATGTGTCAGTTGCACCAAGAAAGATGGCACGCTCGTATTCAGTTATTGAGGCTTCGTAGTTTTTGGTAGTATAAAGGTGATTTGCAAATAAAACTACTTTTTCCGGGTCTATCATATAATTCAGCTCATTAGGTAGCTTCAATGGCTCTACTGTATAGATTAATATTGTTGCAAATATGCTATAAATCATTAAAGAGCTTAAAACTCAATAACTCAATAAACTCAATAAACTCAAATAACTCATTCAACAGGGTCGTAGAGTCTATCTCCTCTACCTTCGTCCCATTTTACTTCATAATATTTATCCTTATATTGCCAGGCAAAGTAGTTACAGCGTTCAAGTCTATCCATAGTCATAAGAACGCCACGCAACCCATATTTTTTAATTGCCTCATAAGCATAATTGGAACAGGACGGGGTAAAATTGCATACTTCTCCCTGACGGTTAGAGAATACAAGCTGATACACTCGTATAAGTTTTGTAGCAATTAAGGAGAAAAAGCTGTTTTCTTTTCTTACTTGTTGGCAGACAGAAAGATCTACCTGATTTAATACTAAAGTAGCGAGAAGTAATATCACCAACCGATGGGGGCAGGTAATAACACCTGCCCCCATAAATTGTAGGGGCAATTCATGAATTATCCCTACTTAGCCAAGTTCTCTTTTGCTTCAATCTCAGTCATCGTCTTACCCTGGTAAGCTTCAAATACCATAAGTGAATATGGAATTACAGGGATTAAGAGACCCAGAAGTTCCATAGTCCTAAACTTACGATGGTCATACTGCCTTCCAACTCTTGGGCCCAAGAAGTTCTCTAATAGACAGCCTACAGGCCCATTCTTCTGGAAAGCTTGGTAATCGTTAATCAGCACTCCTATGAGTATTAAACGTAGCCATTCTGTGGTCTCTACCGGCTTACCTTCATTAAGTTCAAGCCCCACTCTTGGCCCAATTAAGCAGCCTACTAAGCCAGACATGCAACCACCCTTTGCTACTGCTACTTTAGGAACAACTAATGTCCCTAATAGGATTAGCAGCAATACAGCTGGTAAAGTGCGCCTCATCGGTCACCTCCTTTCATTTTTTACAATTTTATATTTATCTTTTATCTACTAAGTCCAATTCTACAACCTCTATACTTTTAGGAGGTATAAAATTAAAACATTCTTCCCCAATTCTACTGTTGATACTTACTTTTTTGAAATTATTCTCTTCCTTAATTTCTTTCCTACTCAAATAAATATTAGAAATTACCCTTTGTGGAAACCAAATCCCATCTAACTCTTTCCAATTCTCATATTTAGTTGAAGTTACCAATACCCCTTTAAGGTCAAAAATTTTAGCCCCTAAAATGACACTCATTTGTGGGTCTACATTAAGAACAATCTTGCTAATGACTTTAGCCCCATTTTTAGGCTTCGCTACTATAGTATATTCATCTTGGGACTCAAACTCAAATGCAGCCTCAAGCCCATGAATAGAGTTAAGACCAAGGAATGACCCAACCCCTATTAGATGCTTTTCTAACGGTGATAGTGTCGCATAGTCTACTTTTAACGCCTTTTTATCTGCTGGTAGATAAATCCAGAGCAGTGTATCGTTGAGCACAATAGTTTGTTCCGGTTTGGCATACTTAATGAACAATTTATTTGGCTTTTTTAAGTAAAATTTACCTATGGTCGTCTGTGTCCGATTACCTGCTGATGTAAAATATCTTGTAATCTCACCTTGTAAAGTCTCAATTTTATCGTAAGAGATATTTACTTTTTCAAGTAACGGAGACAAGGAAAACAGCCAAAATATAATCCACATTTTTACTAAAGATACTGTGTTAGAAATCTTTGTCAAGAAAAAAGTAAAATTCTTGACTTCCATAAAAGATGTAGTATCATTTAACAAACTTTAAAAAGGAGGGTAGATATGCCAAAAATTAATCTAATAGATTATAGTAAAACTATAAAACAACTATGGCAATCACATGAAATTGTGTTTATCAATGGTATTGCCCTACGACTTGCAAAAATCAAAGGTGCTTATAAGTGGCATGTCCATAAAAAAGAGGATGAATTTTTCTTAGTAATACAAGGTTCCGCATTCATAGACACTGAAAAAGAGACAGTTGAGTTACAAGAAGGAGAAGGTTACCTTGTTAAAATGGGTATAAAACATCGCTCAAGGGCAGACAATGAGGCAACTATTCTATTGATTGAACCAACTGCGACTAAGACAACGGGTGAATAATGAAAAGCGTTTATAGGGCCCCGGATGAGTTTATGGCTATAACAATAAGGTCGTTATTAGAAAATGAGGGTATAAAGGTTTTTGTAAAATCGTATCAGGTATCAATGTTTGATAACATAGCTCAAATGATGACACCGTGTTGGGGAGAAATACTTGTTGCAAATAAAGATTATGAGTGTGCAAAGTCTATCGTAGATGATTACCTAAATGTAAAGCATTAATCTATGCTTTTTATCACTACTTTACTCATATTTGTAATCTCTGACCCAATAAAGGACTATCACATACTTCAAGGAATTGATTACATTTACAAAGAAAATTACGAATCGGCTCGCAAAGAGTTTAATACTCTTATATCTCTTTATCCCAACGACCCTGAGGGTTATTTTTATCTTTCTTCACTTTTAGCCACATTGCTTTCATTTGAAAATAGTCGTAAAATGAAAACAGAGCTTGATTCAATTGCTACACTTGGAGTTAAATTTGCAGAAGAGAAGCTCAAGCTTGATAACAATGAGTATAACTTATTTTATGTTGGGTCAACTCGTGGTGAGAGGGCAGTCCAAAGAGCTTTAAAAGGCGACTGGATAGGCTGTTTTATTGATGGAATTCGTGCAAGAAGAAGCCTTGAAAAAGCACTTAGGACGGATTCTACAATTTTTGATATATATATGGGATTTGGCTTATACGATTACTATTTTGGAAAATATATCCTATTTCTTAGGATGAGAAAAAATAAAGGAATGGAAGAATTAAAACTTGCATCCACTTACGGAAAATATGCTAAAATGCCGGCTGCTTTCTTTCTATTGAGAGTGTATCTTATGGAAGGAATGTATAAACAGGCAGATGAGATTATTGATAAACTGTTACAAATATATCCCGAAAATACTGCATTACTTTACAATAAAGGTGAGGTTAACTTTTATAAGAAAAACTGGATAGAATCAATCAATGCTTGCAAACATTCACTTTTGCTTTCAGAGGCAAAAAAGCCAAGAAACAGGAGAGTAAGGAGTTCTTGTTACTTATTGCTTGCTCAGACTTATTATAAAATAAGAGACTTTGATAAAATGAGAGCATATTGCTCATTAGTGATGCAAGAACTTGAAGATATAAACGAAGATTGGGCACAGAAATTAAGAAATAAGACAAAAAGGTTAACAGAAATTTAGCACAGGAGGGCTCTTTCCCGATACTGGGACGAGGTCAAGGGTATGGGGAAGGTAACCTTAGTATAGGAGGGGAAAATGGAAGAAGAAATTGGGAAGGTTGAGGATTACTTTTCTCATGTAGGTGTTGTTGCTATACGTATCACCAATGGAATATTAAAGATTGGTGATACTATCCACATTAAAGGACATACAACTGACTTTACACAAACTGTGGAGTCAATGGAGATAGAACACAATAAGGTAGAGGAAGCTAATGTTGGTGACTCTGTTGGTATAAAAGTAAAAGAAAGAGTAAGACGCCACGACCATGTATACAAAGTGACAGAGTAGGAAATAAGGAGTAGATAAGCTTGGTAACCTTGCATGAGAAAAATCCTAAGCACGAAATTCTAAATCCTAAACAATATCAAAATTCAAATGTCCCAAACTCAAAACTTTTAGAGGGTTTGAGAATTTGGATTTTGGATTTGGAATTTGTTTAGGATTTAGTGCTTCGGATTTAGAATTTATATTTTATATGCCTATTCCTAATTGGATAAGACACCATTTTCCGAAGCCAGAAACCCTCGTCCAAATGAAATCAATATTTCGCGGTTTGTCACTTCATACTGTCTGTGAAGAAGCTAAATGCCCAAATATTGGTGAATGCTTTGATAGAGGGACAGCTACATTTCTCATTCTTGGAGATATATGTACAAGAAATTGTGGCTTTTGTGGTGTAAAAAAGGGAAAACCATCCCAAGTTGACAAAGAAGAGCCTAAACATGTAGCACAAGCTACAAGACAACTCAGATTATCACATGTAGTGGTGACATCTGTAACAAGAGATGACCTAACAGATGGTGGTGCATCCCAATTTATTGCTACCACAAATGAAATACGAAAAATAAATCCAAGAACTACAGTTGAATTACTGCTACCAATTCTTGATTTACAGTCTATTAAAAGAGTTGCAGTTACTTACCCTGAAGTCATAAGTCACAACATAGAGACAGTGCCGAGCCTCTATCCACAGGTTAGACCAAGATACAATTACATGGATTCACTTAAACTACTAAACTATGTAAAGAAAATTACCCCATCCACCATTACTAAATCAGGCTTTATGCTTGGATTAGGTGAAACAGTAGATGAAGTATTGAGTTTAATGGAAGATTTAAAAGAGCAAGGAGTTGATATTTTAACAATAGGTCAATATCTACGACCAACAGGCCGACAACTACCTGTAGTTGATTACATACACCCTGACCAATTTATGCAATACGAGGAAATAGGATATTCATTTGGATTTAGATATGTAGTAGCAGGTCCTTATGTGAGGAGTTCATACAAAGCAAGAGAAGCTATGTTAAAATGTAGTGCAAAGCCTTATGAAGCGTGAAGAAGCATTAAAGTTAGTCAATTCTAAAATAAAGAGTAAGAATCTTATCAAACATTCACTTGCAGTTGAGGCAGCGATGAGGGAAATAGCAAATTACTTAAAAGAAAATGAAGATGTCTGGGGAATTGCCGGCCTATTACACGACCTTGATTATGAGGAGACAAAAGATGATCCCACAAGACATGGGATGAGAACTGCAGAATTGCTTACAGGAAAAGTAGATGATTGTGTCTTATATGCAATTAAAGCACACTCAGGAAAAGTGGAGCCGAAATCAAAATTAGATATTGCACTATATGCAATTGACCCACTCACCGGACTTATAGTGGCAGCTTGTTTAATGCACCCGGATAAAAAGCTTGCTTCATTAGACAAGGAATTTATACTACGCAGATTTAATGAAAAGCGATTTGCAGCCAGCGTAAATCGTGACCAGATAAAGAGCTGCGATAAACTTGGTATTAAACTTGAGTTATTTGTTGATTTAGTGCTTAAAGGGATGCAACGTATTAATTATGAATTTGATAAGTAAACTGCATATATTAGCAATAACTTTGTTAGTCTCACTATCAACAGCAATGGGAAGGGATACACCAATAGAAGAAATTAAGAAAGCAATTAAAGATAAGGGCGCTAATTGGATAGCAGGTGAGACATCGGTCTCTAAACTTTCTAAAGAACAGAAAAAAGCACTGTGTGGCTGGACACCGTATGAAACCCTTAAAGGGTCAAAAAAGGAGATAATGGTAAAAAGAGAACCACCACCCGAATTCGACTGGCGTAATCACAATAACCAGAACTGGATGACCCCTATCAGAAATCAGGGTAATTGTGGCAGTTGCTGGGCATTTGGGGCACTTGGGGCACTGGAGGCGTTAATAAACATCTGTACAAATACACCTGACTTATCCATGAATCTTTCTGAACAGTATCTACTATCTTGCAGTCCGGGTGGCTGTGGTGGCTGGACTATTGGGGCTGTGTGTGAATTTTTGAAGCAAAATGAAGTAGTAGATGAGGCTTGCTTCCAATATCAAGCTAATGATGAAATTCCATGTGAAAATAAGTGCACTGATTGGGAATGGAGAAGGAGAAAGGTAATGGATTGGGGTTGGGTTACAAGTTCAGTAGATACGATAAAGGCTGAAATTATGAACGGTCCTGTCGAGGTTGGTTTTTTGGTCTATGAGGATTTCATGTACTATAATGGTGGTATATATGAACATGTTTGGGGTGATTTATTAGGTGCGCACGCGGTTGCGATGCTTGGCTGGAATGACAATGATAGTTGTTGGATTTGTAAGAATAGTTGGGGGCCTTACTGGGGTGAGAGTGGCTGGTTTCGTATAAAATGGGGACAGTGTGAGATTGAAACTGCTGTAGCTTGGATGGTTCCTATGGATAATAGGCTTCCATTGTTAACTTATGTTTATTACACTATTGAAGAGCTTGTAGGTGATGGTGACAGTGTTTTGAATCCGGGTGAGACAGCTTTAATGAAAGTAGCTTTATGCAATGAACCAAGCTGGTCAAAGGCTACAAATGTGACTGCTATCTTATCCTCAAGTAACCATATGATTAATCTTATTGATAGCATAGGTGCATATGGTGATATTGAACCAGGTGATACAGTTACTAACAGTGACGAGGGGTTTAAATTTAGTATTAGAGAGGAGAGTGGTGTTTGTAGTGTTCCTGTTTCACTATTTGTAACTGCTAATGAAGGCGCACTTCCTTATTTAACTGAGTTAAAGTTTAATATAGAAGTGACATTGAATCAGGCTGGCTGGCCTGTAATTTTAGGATATAGTGTTAACTCTTCACCTGTTGTCATTGATATAGACAACGATGGCATAAACGAAGTCATAGTGGGCTGCAATGATGGTAACCTCCATGTTATAAATGCCGACGGTTCAACACAGCACGGATTTCCTTTTTCAACTGGAGCTAAAATTGAGAGCTCCCCTGCAATTGGGGATGTAGACAAGGACGGCAGTCTTGATATTGTGGTAGGTTCATGGGACAATAAAATTTACATAATAAAAAAGGATGGCTCTCTACTTACTCCGCCAATAGTGACGGGAGGTCATGTAACGGCAACACCAGTTTTATCTGATTTAGATAACAATGGTGACATGGAAATAATTATAGGCAGTTTTGACAAAAAGCTTTATGTGTTAAATCATGATGGGACAAGTTACAATGCTAACTTTCCATATTCTGTAAGTGGGATTATTTATGCTGGTGCTGCTGTGGCAGATTTAGATGAAGATGGGGTGAATGACATTATCTTTGGAACTCTAGATAATAAAATCTATGCTATCTCTGCTAACGGTACTTTACTTAGTGGCTGGCCATTTAGCACAGGTGGTAAGATAAGTTCGGCACCCTCTATCGCTAACTTGGATGGTAGTGGCTTAAAAGTTGTCGTAGGCTCATGGGATAAGAATCTATATATCTTAAATCCTGACGCTACAGAGGCGTTGCATATTTCTACTAATGGCGCTATAAAGAGTTCGCCCTCATTTGTGGATTTTGATAATGATAACGATTTGGAAGTAGTATTTGGCTCAAATGATGGCTATATTTACGCTTACCACCATGATGGCAATTTAGTAGAGGGATGGCATGTGCCGACTGGTAGTATGATTCAAGCTTCGGCTTGCTTTTCTGACATTGATAATGATGGAACACCTGAAGTTGTCATCGGCTCAAGTGATAATAACCTTTATGCCTGTCATATTGATGGGTCACTTGTTTTTGGGTTCCCTATTCCAACTGGTGGTAGCATTTTGTCTTCACCTGCAATTATTGATTTAGATAAAGATGGCGATTTTGAGCTTGTATTTGGAAATAACTATGGGATTCAGACGATAGATTACAAGTCCAAAGCTGGTAGTAGCAATTACTGGAATATGTATAGAGCCGTACCAGCACGTACTGGTAATTACTACAATATACCACAACCAGGAATAGTTGAGAGTGGAAATAAGCCTTCAATTCCTATCCAGTTTTCATTATCTCAAAGTTATCCTAATCCTTGTGGTCCAGTAACATATATCAAATACACTTTACCTAAAAGGGCTACGGTAAATATCAGTATCTATAATGTAAGTGGTAGATTAGTTGAGACTTTACTCAATAAGAGTATAGGACCTGGTTCTTACACTGTTAGCTTTGAATCTAAAAATCTACCATCTGGTGTCTATTTTGTGAGATTTCAAGTTGGTCATCGCATAGCAGCAAAGGAAATGATATTGATTAAATAATGAGAATTAAAAAGCCCATTACCCAGCAATAAATAGAAAATAGATAAAAGTTTCTACCTTTAACAACCTTTAAAAGGTACTTGATTGATAAATAGCTTGCAAAAAATGATACAAAAATACCTATAATAACAGAGAGGTAGGGGCAAGGTAACCTCGCTCCTACAGAACGACAGATTATTTCAAACATAGATGCTCCAATAATTGAAATAATTGCAAGCAGGAGAGAAAACTTTACTGCCTGCACCCGGTTAAGCCCTAAATAAATACCTGTTGAAATAGTAATACCTGACCTTGATATTCCCGGAATAATCCCAATCCCTTGTGCTATACCAATCAGAATTGCATCTAATAGTGTAACTTTTACCCTTTTCTCTTCTAATCCACTTGTTAACCATAGAATTATTCCCATTACTACAAGAGCTAATCCAATTAAAATCAGCCTGTTAAAAACGAGCTCTATTTTATCTCTTAAAAAAAAGCCTAAAATACCTGCTGGTATAGAGCCAATAATGAGAACTAAAATAAGTTGTAAATCTTTTGTAACAATTTCCTTTATATCTTTACAAAGAACCGCAATAATGGCAAGTGCTGAGCCAAAATGTAGAAAAACAGTAAGTGTAAGCTTATCTTTAATCCCAAATACTGCCTCTAACAATGCAAGATGGGCAGACGAAGATATTGGAAAAAATTCTGTTACCCCCTGAACGATGCTAAGAATTAGAGAATAGAGTATACACATTAAATCAAAGATTAATTTGATATTTGATTTTTAATATTTGATATTATTCTGGAGTCACCTGTTATTTTAAAATTACCATTTTCTTATTAAAAGTAAGTCCGCCAATCTCCAGTCTGTAGAAATATACACCGAATTGCACTTTTTCACCCTTTGCATCCTTCATATCCCAGACTGCAACTTTGTAACCCGATTCCTCAACACCATCTTTGATAGTTGTTACAATCTTTCCTGTAATATCGTAGACTTTAATCTTTACCCTACTTTTTTCTGGTATAGCATAATGAATTCTTACAGCCCCAGTAGCCGGATTTGGAACACTTTGTAATAGCAAATAAGTAGTAGGTATAGAGTATCCTACTTCTTCTACTCTATAGCTTTGGACAAATATCTTTTTCGATGTGGTATCATTTGATGCTGCTACATCGCTTACAAGTAGTGTTTTCACATCCATGGTAAAAGTGGTGCCACCTGCAGCAGAAGGAACGCACCAGCTTCTAAAGGATACCTTTACAGTATCACCTGGACTAAGGTCTACTACTCCCTGTGTATCTGCGTAAACTGACTGGTATATAGTGTGAATATCACAGTAGACATTAAAACTCACTCCTGTATTGCCGAAGTTTGCAACTTTAGCTACAACATTGACTGTAGAATCTGTGTAAACTGTATCAGGTGGTGCTACTATTGCAACTGCACCTACATCCTTCAGTATACGAGTGAGTGTTAAGTTTATTGCTGTGTTACTGGAAATCACAACAGTCGTATCTTTAGAATAATAGTCTGTATGTGTCACATTTATCTTATAGGTACCACCTTTTACATTTAAACTGTATGCACCGTGTCTATCAGTAATGTCCAGTGCAGTATCAGCACCTGTTGCTACCACTATGCTACCACTTGAATCTGATGGATTGTTTGATAACCCTACTTTGCCACTCACAGTATATTGGGTAGATGTGAGTCTATATCTAATGTATAATGTCTGATTCCCTATATACATAGCTACACTATCAGTCCGCATATTAAGTTTAAGTGTTGTAGTATCAAATGTAAAAGTGCCCTCTGTGGGCAAATTTGATGGGCTCCACTTTATAGAATCAGTCTTCCCTATAGCATTAGTAGTGACTAATGTCCAAATAATAAGTGTATCTGATACTGACCTCATATCTTTAGTCAAACAAGGGAAGTCAGGATGCACAATGTAAAAATATGAATCAAATGCACCTGGTGGCCCTGGTGGATGTGGCTCATCTATACCACTATCGTAACTATTAGTAGCATTGGGGTCAGTCCCAAAATAAAGTGTATAAGAGGTGCCATCGCCTTTTACTACTATAGGGATAGACGCACTATGTTGGTCTGTGTTTTTTGACTCGTTACTACTTAAATCTACACTCCTTAATGTATACCAGTAGGTAACTCCACTTGTAAGTCCTGTATCAGTTTTTGTAGTCCCTGTCACGTTATCATGCACAAGACTACCAAGCTGACCTAAAGTTGTTGACCTGTAGATACGAATATGAGCAAAATCAAGCTGTGCCGGATTTGTCCAAGTAAGGATTGATTGGGTACCACCCCCTGTTCGGCTGACACTGATATTTGTAGGTGCAGATGGTGGTGTAGTGTCAGTATATGTTATAGTTTTGGTTATATTGCCTTCATATACTGCTACACTCTCTACACTCATATTGATACCATTTAATGTAAAAGTACCTTCATTAGATATATTTGCTAAGCTCCATGTTATAGAATCAGTCTTCCCAATTGCATTAGCTGTTACAAGTGTCCATGAGTTAGAAGCTGGTGCTCTTGCATCTTTAGTTAGACAAGGGAAGTCAGGATGCACAATGTAAAAATATGCATCAAATGCACCCGGTGGGCCTGGTGGATGCGGCTCATCTTTACCAGAATTATAGCCATCAGTAGCACCAGTATCAACAGCAAAGTAAAGAGTATATGAAGTACCATCTCCTTTAACAGTAATTGGGATTGACCAAGTAGGCGCTGATTCTACATTTACATATAAGAGCAAGGAAACTATGAAAATAGCTACAAGAATTACTCTGTTACCACTGCTTCGCACATTTTTTCTATTTATTTTCTTAAACATATCCCTCTTTTTTCTATGCGGCACTGGTAAATTTTGTGCCATAATCTCGCGCATATCCCAGGGTAGCTTTGGGTCTCCTGACCCAAAATCCCTATTTTCTTAGGCAGGTCGGGAGACCTGCCCCCTACTCATATTTCCATTTTCTCGTCTCATTTACCAGCTCCAACTTTAATTGAATAATTGCATTTTGTCAATAAAAAAGGGGAGCTTTCACTCCCCCTTTAAATTTCTAATTTATCCCTAAGTTATCTTATCACAAGCATCTTCCTTGTAGATGAGAATCCAGCCGCTTCCAATCTGTAGAAGTAAACACCGGATTGCACTTTTTTACCGTTCGCATCACTCATATCCCACAGTGCAACTTTATAACCGGGCTCTTCAATACCGTCTTTAACAGTTGCAACAAGCTTACCTACGATATCATAGACCGTAATCTTTACCTTGCCCTTTTCCGGTATAGCGTACGAGATTTTCACAACCCCAGTAGCCGGGTTTGGCACGCCTGGTGAAAGTGAATATGTAGTTGGTATAGAGGCTGCTACCTCTTCTATTCCAACTTTAAGTACAAATATCGTCTTTGACAATGTATCATTAGATGGATTTTCGTCAACTGCAAGTAAAGAAATCGCAGTTATTACATATGTAGTGTCAGTAGTATGATGGGGAACAGTCCAATTCTTAAATATCACATCATCTGTCCCATCTACAGGTAATATTGCATTTCCGGAATCTGCATAAATACCGTCAATGATACATTTGACTTTAGGAGTTTCAGCTACTTTTCCAAAGTTCTTAAATCTTACATTAACAGAATATGTAGAGTCTGATTTTACTGTATCAGGTGGTGAAAGAATAACAAATGGGCCAACATCTCTCTGTATTATATAGGTGAGGGTGTAATTTATCGTTGTATCCTTAGAAATTACCACATCCATGCTTGAATCAGGATAATAACCATCATGAGTTACATGTATATCATAAGTGCCACTCATAAGCCCTGTAATCGCATAGAAACCCAGGCTATCAGTTGTATCTGCTTTACTATCTATTGTCACTATGCTACCACTTAAATTTGGTGGGTTATCTGATAGACCAACTGTACCCGAAACTGTATATGTAGTAGGTGGAAGCAGATATTTAATATATAGTGTCAGATTCCCTGTGTATACAGCTACACTATCAGTTCTCATATTAATGTTAAGGCCCGCAGTATCAAGTGTGAACACACCTTGAGCTGGTAGGTCTGCAGGGCTCCACTTTATAGAGTCAGTCTTCCCAATTGCATTAGCTGTTACCAATGTCCATATAATATGTATATCTGCAGCTGCTCTCATATCTTTAGTTAAACAAGGAAAGTCAGGATGCTCAATATAGAAATACGCATCAAATGCACCCGGTGGACCCGGTGGATGTGGCTCATCTATACCTACATCGTAGCCGTCAGTAGCGTCAGGATGAGTTCCAAAATAAAGTGTATAAGAGGTGCCATTCCCTTTTACTATTATAGGTATAGCAGGGATAGAGGCAATAGGTGTACCAGAATACTGGTCTGTATTTTTAGACTCGTTACCACTCAAATCTACTGCCCTTAATGTATAGTAGTAGGTAGTCCCAATTGTTAGCCCAATATCAGTCTTAGTTGTACCCACTACATTGTCATATACGAGACTGCCAAGTTGGCCCTGTACTACTGACCTATAGATACGAATATACGAAAAATCAGCCTGTGTCGGGTTTGTCCATGTAAGTTTAAGCTCCCCACTTACCCATGTATTAGCTACACTTACCCCTGTAGGTGCAGATGGTGGTGTAGTGTCAGTATATGTTATAGTTTTGGTTATATTGCCTTCATATACTGCTACACTCTCTACACTCATATTGATACCATTTAATGTAAAAGTACCTTCATTAGGTATATTTGCTAAGCTCCATGTTATAGAATCAGTCTTCCCAATTGCATTAGCAGTTACAAGTGTCCATGTGTTAGAAGCTGGTGTCCTTGCATCTTTAGTCAGACAAGAGAAGTCAGGATGCTCAATGTAAAAATATGCATCAAATGCACCCGGTGGACCCGGTGGATGTGGCTCATCTACATCTACATCGTAGCCATCAGTAGCACCAACAGCAGTAGCAAAGTATAATGTATACAAAGTACCGTCTCCTTTTACATTAATTGGAATTGACCAAACTGGGTCTGCTTTCACTTCTGACCACAAGAATAAAGAAGCCAAACAAGCAGCTATTGTAAAAAACTTTACCCTTTCCATCCTACCTCCTTTTTTCACTGGTTAACACAAAGGTAGGGGCGAGGTTACCTCGCCCCTACTCCTTGTTATCTAAGTATTGTTAGTTTCTTAATTGAACTGAATCCGTCCGTCTGTAACTTGTAGAAGTAGACACCACCACTAAGCTTTGTCCCAAAATTATCTGTGCCATCCCAGTATAAGGTGTAGTAGCCGGGCTCCATCTCTTTATCAACAAGTGTCCTAACTAACTGTCCACCTAAGTTATAGATAGTAACAGTAGTATGTAAACGAGTAGGAATTGCAAGCTTAATCTCTGTCCCACTTACAAATGGGTTTGGTGTATTCTGTGACAGAGCAAATACAGTTGGGATAGTAGATATTCCAGTTTCGTTGGCAAGAATTCTTACTGAGGAAGCTCCCTTAACAGACACTTTTGCTTGCTCTCTCATATCAACACTCTCATTGCCAACAAGTAGAGTCAATGTCAGGTTCTCCGGTATAGCTGATGGATTCCAGCTAATAGTATACTCTGGGACATTCACTGCTAATTTCCACTCGTTATTACCGGGCTTTCTAATATCAGTTACACAGCCCGGAATCTCACTATGGAAGTATGCATTAAGAACAGGCTTCGTTCCTATTTCAGCAAAGTGAGCTCCTGGTGGTGAAGGTGGGACTATCTTATCAATATAGGTATCAAAGCCAGTTGTTGCAGTACGGGCAGCTCCAAATCTAAGTATCTTCTCTACGCCTGCACTCTCAAGTCTAAGGTCTACACCCCACAGTATTTCGGGTTTCTCTGCTGCACCAATAACTGGTAGAACTTTTCCAGTCTTCCTAACAGTGATTGTGCAGCTACACCTTGCAGCTATCCAGTATCCAAGTGGAGGTACGAGAGCATCCTTAAGCTCATATGTCCTTGTTACTGGGTTATACCAGTATAGAGTATTAGGTACAAGTCCAGTATCAGGGTTAACTACTACCTGAGATAATGGCACAATATCACTTGTAGTTCCAATCATATTCCAGCCTTTACGTAAGACTTTGGTGTAGAGAGTGCATGGAGTTACTGTGATTGTATCTACCCTATCTGCAGCTTGTGCTACCCAGTAGCCGACACCAATCTCAGCATCGGTTGGAGTAGTATAAGCTCCGGCAACATATGTGTATACTTCAGTGTTACCCTTGAATATAGAGTCTAACTCCATTGATGGCTGAGCAGTTCCGGGTACTGAGTGCATATTCCAGCCCGTCTTCACTGATGCATAGAATGGCTTTGTCCCGGGCTGTGTCTTAGCACTGTCTACATTAGAGAACCCTGTCACTCCATAGATGTTATATGCCCTCACTTTATACCAATACCAGTGCTCAGGAAGTAGTCCTCTATTAGCATAGAACTGGACATTGGCGCCGACACTATCTATCTTTACATAGCTACCAGTAGCTGAATCCTTACGCCATATCTGGAACCCTTCTTCATTTGCAGAGTTATCAACCCATGTCAAATTAATCTGGCTTGAAGAGACCTCTGCAGCATCAAGTGATGTAGGTGCACCTGTAGCAGGGGTACCCGCCTTAGCATAGACTGTCGCCGCAGCCACAAAGCATGGTGGTGTAGCATAATCGCGTAAGTTGCCACCACCCGGTGAGCCTAGATATTGGACACAGGTGCTATCGGTAGCAAGCTTGCAGCCCCACAGCACCCTACGGGTAGTAGAGTCTATACCAGTCATACTCCTTGGGGCTACAGCTTCTGTCCTCCATGTACCGGGAGTATTGCTTCCTTGTATTGGCTCAGTAAAGGTCACCACTACAATACTTTCTGGCGGTGTCAAGTCAGTACGCACTGCTGTTGAGCAAACAAATCTTGGTGGAATCTTATCTACTGCAGTTGCTGAATATGTACCCAAATAGTTCTTAGAAGAGTCAGCATAACCAGTAGTAGCGACATACTCTACTAATGGAGTATAACCGGTCCCAAATCTTGGTACATACAGTATCTTTGTTGTATCACCAATTGCACCTACAACTGAATCCGGCTGACTACCTGCTACTCTCCAATATGCATTCGCAGCTACACCAGTAGCACCAAAGCCAAACCCTTCTGAGAATGCTACCCTTATCTTGTTATCCATTGTATCTGTTACGCTGCTACGATAAGTCTCTATACTCCTAAAGATTGGACTTACTGTCTCAAGTAGTGGTCTAAGAGTTGACTCGTCTGCATTACCACTTGGCTTGTGTCTATCTACAACACTGTTGGTTGGGTTAACACTGTCTCCACCAGTTACCATGTTGCTGACTACAGTAAAGGTAGCTTTAGCAACTGTTACTGTACAACTTCTGAAGTCAGGACGACTCCAAACAAAACCGCCTACTGTATCACAACCGAAAATATGAGAGTTTGTAACACCAAGTCTGGTACTTGCATTTGAAGAGTCAATACAAGTCGAATCTAATGGCTCACTGAAGTTGAATATAAACTTGTCACCCTGTGTCAGCCTGGTATCAGTAGGTCCATCACTGTTAACAAAAGTAATACTGCGAAGCTTCGGTCCTAGATTATCACGTATTAAGCAATTAGTAAAAGTCAGAGTTGAATCCTTCTCACCACCCAAATCTTTGACATCATCTGATGGATTAACTGTATCGGGGCTCTGTAAATTGAACCCACTACCAAGCAATAGCGTGAATGTATCACCAGCCGCATTCCACCAACAAGTCGGTGAATAGCCGTAACTGCCACCTGTACGGTTAATCTTTAACCTGGTATCCACATTTGTGGATGTTATAGTTGACTTATCCATATGCTCACTGAATACGAACCGAATAGTATCACCTACTTCAAACCCTGTATAGAAAGTATCAGCTCTTGTCCAGGCTACACTTATAAGAGTCGGATTAATAGTGTCAGGATACCAGTTAGCAAGTGAATCAAGCTCTGCCAAGTTATAATTAGATGCCATATCTTGGAATGCAGCAGAATCTGCTCTTACAAATAACTTGGTCGCACCTGCAGCACGCCAAGTTGAGATTGTATCCCTGTGTGCGCCAGTTAGCCTAAATACAACACTGTCTGTATTAGAAGGACTCTGATGTTCGGCCTGAGCTAATGTAATAGACGCCTTGGTGCGTGTATCTGACAAATGCACCTTACTCGCTACTACATTAGTCCAAGGAACAGAGTGGATTACTTCATTGAACTTAAGGACTAATAGCGAGTCACTATGACGATACCAACCTGTAGATAGCATATACGGCTTAATAGTATCAGGTCCAAGTGTTGTCGTAATACCGGATATTGCAGCATTGGGGTTATTAGCTAAGTCTCTAACTGCACCTGCATTAAGCCTGAGCAGTGGTATAGTACCAAAGCCAGCAATCCTATCATACTGTTCAGTTGTTAGCGTATCTACAACTACTGTAGAATCCTTTGTAGTATCTATCTTAGAGCCTGTCAACTGCACTGAATCTGTATGATCGTAATCAGTGACCCACCACTTACTCACATCTGTAGAGTCTACTGCTATCCATTCATTAAATGTCACTTTTAACACACGGTCTGCAGTAATACTTGGCTTCACTACTGAAGTGTCAACAGTCGGTCCTGTAGCATCAGCAGTATAGGTTATTGTTGCATTTAGAGAATCAACTTCTGTAAAGTAGCCATTTACATCTCTTGCTACATTAGTCAGAATATCAAGCCGTAACATAGTATCAGTAGGAGATGGGTCTGCTAATGCAATTGTCTGTACTCCTTTATCTTGTGCTGGAGTTAGGTAGAAGTATGCAGTGTCTACATCGGTCTGTATTATAGTGTCAATAGCATCTGTAAAGTATGTATAATCAGTTTGACCCTTTGTGTGGACGCGTAGTTTAGACACATCAAGGTTATAGTTTGGAGTATGGTCTATATACTCGTCAAACCTAATTGTAAACTTCTTCGTCCCTGCATTATAAGCAGCAGAGACAAATTTTGGCCCAGTAATATCATCAACGAATACAAGAGAAGAGTCAAGAGATGCAAGAGCTTTCCCTGTAATATCACATAAAGAGTCAGCTGCAGCATATGTAATTATTACATGCCTTGTCCCTGTCAGCTTGTTCACAACAGAGTCGTGCTTTGCAGGTGTTAGCTTGATTTCCATAGTATCACGATTGTATGTGTCACGATGCGTGTAAGAAGTATCAAGCAGTGTACTACCTGCAAGATTTACTGTATCAACTGCAAGTGTCTTTGCAAGAGTACCCCATATCTTAATCCTACTATGCCTGAGGACTGAGTCAACTGATGAGTACTTCACATACTCATTAAATATAAGGCTCAACCTCTTTGTATTACCATCATATTTCTGAGCTATAAGCTTTGGGACACTATCATCAGCTATATGGTCAAGGTTATAGCGCCTACCTTCTACAGGTAAGCCAGCTAAGTTATTAATTCCACCCAATAACCACAGAGAATCATTATCCGTAACTGCCCAGCCATCTATCTCACTTGCCTGCCTATTAGTTAGCCTTATCACTAGTGTATCTGAATCTGCAGGTGTGATTGTAGCACCTGTTAAGAAGACAGTATCTGGAGTTGTGTAATTACGTAGACGGACAAGACTAAGATTTACATTAGAAGCGGGGTCAGCATCTACTGGCTCATCAAACCCTATTTTTAGTTTCTTATTCCCACCATAATATGTAACTGCTCCCACTGCAGGCGGTGTCCCGTCCTCTATATATGTAATTGAGAGATTAGAAGCAGCAGTTACTAAGTTATTAGCGTAGTCTTTAAATGCACCTTTTAGTATATCAAGCTTTGGTGCACCTGCTGCCAAGTACATATTCTGTATATGTGCCTTCTGTCGATTTGTAAGATTAAGAGTACGGACTGGGTCATTCCCAGTCGGTGCTGTTACACCACCTAATCTGACACTGTCAGAGGTTACACCAGCCCTGTGAATTATTAAACTATCAGTTATAAAGTCAGTCGTCCTAACCACCTCATTGCAATACAATGTAAGGACATTTGTCTCTGCGTTGTATTTGATAGAGTCCACAACTGGTGCAGTCTGGTCAGCTATGTTTAAGATAGAAAATACACCTGCAGCTAAATTGTTACCACTTATATCCTTAATTGTTGTATCGGTCCCAGTGCTATATTTAAATCCAAGTGAGTCCTTATCAGTTGGACTTGATAATGCCTGGATTAGTGTATCCTCGTATGCGCTCAATTTAATAGTTACTTCATCAAGTGAGTCTGTAGGAGTAATATTCAAAGTATCAGCGATTGATAGTTTCTGTCGTATAGTACCAGAGATTATCTGTAGACTATCGCCCCCTGCTTGAAGCAGTGGCTTAATCGATGAACCCCTAACATACTCATCAAATGTGATAGCTAATATCTTAGTCCCAGCATTATATTTAACAAGAGAAATAGTTGGGGCTACAGAATCAGAGAGGAATGTGATATCAACACTATCTGTATCTGCTATTGCATTACCCGGTGCTGGCCAGGCAGTGTCACGAACTGCACAAGAATCAATATTTAACGAATCTGTTGCTCCACTCGCAAAAGTATGAATTGCAGCATCTACAGCCTTGGTTACCTTCATCGTCACTGTTGAGTTATCACCTGAAGTGACAGTTGCACCTGTAAGCTTTACAGAACCAAGTCTGGTCCAGTATGTAAACTTAGACGGGTCTACATAAGTTGAATCTACGCCTTCGTCAAAGACTGCTGTTAGTATTTTTGTGCCCGCACGATAGCTTGACCCACTCACTACATATCTTGGCTTCTGTACATCAATAGTCTGTGTCATAGTATTTGTGATGTCGGCTGATGGACCATCTTCTGGATTTGATACAAATATACCCACTTCCATGAGGTCAAAAGAGCCAGTTGTACCACCTGCACTTGTATCCTGTAATTGTGGTATTTGCATTATGATAGTCCTACCATTTTGTGGAACTGCCTTTAAATCAACTGTGACATAAACTCGAACTGAATCAGAACCACCCGGTATCCTCGGTGCACTGATACCAGTCAAGTACCAGTTTAGACCACCAAGTGTATCATAATAACTTGCAGTCCCGACTAAGTTGTCAGTTGCACTATTAAAGCCTGTATCAGCACCACTCTCATACCAGAACTTAACTACTTGTATATCACCTGTATCCCGAGCAGTAGCAGTCCCAGTATTCCTAAATGTTATCGCATTAACAGTGCATGGGTCTGCTGTCTTCAAGAAGAAATCCATAACCAATAGATTTGTAGCCCCACCCTTTACTGTCCGCGCCTTTGCAATACTATTTGTGTTACTCATCGCCCTACTCTTCTCAACATATGCCCTGCCAGTGAGCCCTAAAACAAGACCTATTAAGGCTACACCTATACCAAACTTCCTACTCATTTTACCCCCTTCTTAGGGGAAACATCCCCTACTTTATCCCGATTTATCGGGATTATTCTTAAACCGTTTATACTTCCTACCCAACCCACTATTTTTGCTACATACATACCTCCTATATTCATATATAATACTTCTCTCTTTTTTATCTCCACCATCTTCATTACCAAATTCTTAATCTCAATATAAGTTTGCTAACTTTATGATATCTTAAAAAGTTTGTCAAGAAAAAAATAAAAAAAAATGTGTTTTTGTTCAACTCTTATCAATACTTACAATATCCAAATTCTATAAATCCGTGTCATTACAGTGCTTAACACTATAATCAATTTTTTATTTTTGTCAAGAGAAAAAAATTACTTTTTAAAAAATAACTCTAAATTAGCCTCAATCTCACTGCTCTCTCATCAATTACTACCTTATCATTTTCCATATCCAACTTTATTCGCCATTTCTGCATAGTACCAGCCCCTATGATTAAGCTCTCAGAAAGGTTGTCTACAACAATGATATCATCGGATACAGTAAATCCATTTAATGTAATATCTAAACTTATACGCTCCTTAGCCTCTAATTTCCTACCCTTTTCAGCTAATTCAAATACCTTTGGATGCGGAAGCAATAGAACAGTAGCCACCTTTTTTGCTATAGACTTGGAAATGAAAGAATAAGTCGTACCTGTGTCAAATAAGGCGTCTACCTCCTCACCCCCCTTGTCACCATCAATCCTAACAAGCTTAATTAAGATACTCATTTTTTACCCTCAAAAATACTTTTGTAATTGTATTGTGATAATTTATCTTATTATATATTTTATCTAAATCCTATTTTATATCACGAATATAATTTAACTCCTTCTCATTCCGTATAATTAGAAAAACTTACCTATTATAATTATTATTATTTGACCGTCATTAGTAATAAGGACCAACTTCCTTTTTAAACGCCTCACATAACTTAGCACCCCAATTATCTAATGGAGCCATTTTCCCTATGAAGAATCTTAATACCGGGGGCTCATACACCCATTTCATTCCTTTTACCAAATTTCTGTGTTCATACAACCATTTTATTCTATCAATCACATATTCAATATGACCTATACTATACACCATACGAGGTAATGCAATCCTTGTTAATTCAAGTTCTGTATATGCTTCAGTGCCATCTTTATTCCTTTCCATAGACATAGTACCCCTTTCCATTGCCCTCACTCCTGAAACAATATAAAGAGCAGGAGTTAAAGCAGCCGCTAAATATTCTTCTTTAGGAATATGAGGAAGAAATCTTTTTGCATCCAAATGACAAGCCAATCCGCCTGGTGGTGTAACAACTGGGATTTTTTCTTCTACAACTCTGTCTACAAAATATTTTATTTGCTCAATTGCACAGCCAGCAATAGCAGGGTTGGTCATTTGTCTTATTCCGACCGCCATTGCCCCTACTTCATGTTGGGACATACCTCCATAAGTGAAAAAACCTTCATAGACAGGTAATAAATCGCGCATTTTTTCAAATAACTCTTTATTATTTGTAGCAATAAGACCGCCCCTGACACAAGTGTTTTTTCTACCGCTCATATAAAATATATCACTATAACTGCACATCTCTTTTACTATTTCGGCAACAGTCTTGTTTTCATACCCCTTTTCTCTTTTCCATATAAGATAAGCATTCTCACAAATTAAACTGCCATCCAGTACGGTAAGTAAGCCGTTCTCCTTAGAAATCTTTATAATCTCTTTTAAATTTGACATAGAAAATGGCTGACCACCCATCAAGTTCGCTGTCGCCTCCATCCGCACATATGAAATTTTATCTCTACCGTATTTTTTAATTGTATCCAATAATTTTTGTGGGTCCATATTGCCCTTAAATGGATAGGTGCTTGCTGTATTCATTGCTTCATCAATAAAAATTTCAAGACAGGTAGCTCCACCTGTGAATTCAATATGCACTTTTGTAGTAGTAAAATGATAATTTGTAGGAACAACATCACCAGGTTTAATAAATACTTTCGCCAATAAATGCTCTGCTGCCCTACCTTGGTGTACTGGCAATACATAATTATAGCCTAAAACTTCTTTTACACTATCAGCAAGTTCATAAAATGTCATACTGCCAGCATAAGCATCATCTGTTGTTATCCAGCGTGCCCATTGTTCCAATGTCATTGCATTTACTCCACTATCGGTAAGCATATCTAAAAATAAATCTTTTGTTTTTAATTGAAATGTGTTATAACCTGCTTCCTCAATTGCTTTTAATCTTTGGGTAGCAGGTGGCAATTTTAACAATTCAATTGCCCTCCCACGATACATTTCAACAGGTACCTCTTTACCAGCAGATGTTTTTACCAACATTTTACCTCCTCTCTTAACAAATTGGAATTCAGTCTATCTCAATGATCTATTAATGTCAAGAAAAAAACTCTTTTATACATCAAATATTTTACCCGGGTTTAGTATATTATTTGGGTCAAATACTTTCTTTATTTGCTTCATAATTTCAATTTGCTCCCTATCAACTGCCATTGATAAGTATGGCTTCTTTGTTAGCCCTATTCCATGCTCACCTGAAATCATACCACCTAAAGATATAACAACCTTAAATAACTCATGTATCAATTTGGGTATCCTCTGCTCCCACTCTCTATCAGCATCGAGATTATTCGCTTCGCTCAGAATGACAGGGGTGTCTCTTAGTATATTTACATGCACATTACCATCACCTACATGACCAAAGCTGACAATCCTAAACTTGTATTTGTTCTCCAATATTTTCATATTTTTAAGCAATATAGGTATTTTGTTTCTCGGGACCACTACATCTTCACTTATAACCTTACCTTCTGATTTTAACGCATCTGATATACATCTCCTGCCTTCCCATAACTTATCTTGTCTTCCTTTGTCTTCAGCTACTAATACATCTATTGCACCATTCTTAAGTGCAATCTCTCCTATCTCTTCGTAATCTTTTTCAACTTCTTCTTTTCGGTTACCATCTATCTCTATAAGTAATTGAGCAGAGGCTTCACTAAACGGTAGGGGCGAGGTTACCTCGCCCCTACACAAAAACTGTTCAGCCGCCTTAATTGCTTCTTTTTCCATAAATTCAATAGCTGTAGGTACAATTTTATGCCTGATTATCTCAGTTGCTGTATTTGTAGCGTATTCTATGTCATTGTATGGGATAAGTAAATCTACCTTCACTTTTGGCATTGGCAATAATCTAAGCGTAGCCTCAGTCACAAGTGCAAGTGTCCCCTCTGACCCAATCAGTATACCTATTAAATCGTACCCTGTGACATTTTTAACTAATTTACCACCCAATTTTATAATTTCACCTTGTGGTAGCACTGCTTCTAATCCAACCACATAATTTTTAGTTGTTCCATATTTAACTGCACGCGCCCCTCCCGCACATTCTGCTATATTACCACCAATTGTACACGAATCAAGTGATGCAGGGTCAGGTGGATACAACAGCCCAGATTTTTCAACTTCTTTGCTAAGTTCTCCAGTTATTACTCCGGGCTCAACAACTGCCATCAAATTCTCAGTATCTATCTCCTTTATCTTATTCATCCTTTCAAATGATATAACTATTCCATTACTGGAAGGGACTGCCCCACCTGATAGCCCTGTCCCACCACCTCTTGGGATAACGGGTATTTTTTCAAAGTTTGCCAGTCTCATTATTTCACTTATCTCTTCTCTATTAGCTGGTTTTACTACCACCTTAGGCATAACTTTAATTCTTGGTGTCTCATCATGTGAATATGGCTCAATGCTTTCTTCAGATACAAGAATGTTATCTTTACCTACAATCTTTTCTAATTCTTCTATTATTTCCATTAATAAAAAACTATTTCCAGGAATTCACTTATAATAGTTTAGCTTTTCTAAAACCTTTTGGAGTGCAAAATCGATGATTTTGCATCAAATTAGAAATCATCTTTCACTTTTATAATTTGCAACAACACCGTTGTTGCACTCCATATTCTCTCTCTACTTTAATTATAGAAATACTTACTTAATTAGGTTTACAATTAGAAATTCAGACTACCCCTATTGGCAGGCAGTAAAGCTACTCCACCTATTTTTGAGCTCTTTATCTTTTAGTGTCTCCATCAAGTAGTTAGCAAATTCTCTACCAGTAGCACCATCATTTCGGCCTGTAACAACGAGCTTCTTCTCGTACTGGCCACAAATGTCAAGTGCCATCTCTAACTTTTCAGCCTTATTTATGTATCCAATATGTCTAATTAACATAGCACCAGCTCGTATTATACTACTTGGGTCTGCATAATCTGCCCTACCTTCCTGAACCATTCTGGGTGCAGTCCCATGGATTGCCTCAAACATTGCATACCTTTTACCTATATTAGCACTGCCAGCAGTACCGACGCCACCCTGGAACTCGGCTGCCTCATCTGTAAGTATATCACCATAAAGATTAGGTAACACAACAACACGAAACTGTGTCCTACGCTTAGGGTCAATTAGCTTGGCGGTCATTATATCAATAAACCAGTCATCTACTTCAATACCAGGATATTCCTTAGCAATTTTATAAAATGTGTCCAAAAATAAGCCATCACAAGTCTTAACTACATTTGCCTTTGTTACACAAGTAACACGATTTATATTGTTCTTTTGAGCGTAATCAAATGCTAAACGAATAATTCGCTCAGCACCAGGTACTGTAATAACTTTAAAATCAAATGCCGCATCACCTACCATAACACCAAAAGGGCCTAAAGCATAAACATCTTCAGTGTTTTCCCTAAAAAATATCCAATCTATCCCTTCCTTGGGCACTCGCACAGGTCTCACATTAGCAAATAAATCTAACTCTTTCCTCATCGCTACATTAGCACTCTCAATATTAGGCCACGGGTCTCCTTTTTTTGGTGTTGTAGTAGGTCCTTTCAGAATCACATGACACTGTTTAAGTTCTTCCAAGACATCATCCGGGATAGGCTTCATTTTGGCTACACGATTCTCAATAGTAAGTCCCTCAATAACTTTAAACTCTACCTTATTTACTTTTACTTCATCCTCTAATAAAAACTCAAGTATCCGCTGTGCCTCCTTTGTAATGTATGGGCCGATGCCATCACCACCCACAACACCAATCCTTATTGGGTGAAGAGTACCATAGTCAAGCCAGTCAACAGCCTCTTTCATTCGCTCTACACGTGTTAATTGTGCTTCAATTATTTTACCAAAGTGCTCCTTTGCCACTTGAATAGCTTTTGTACCCATTGTTCACCTCCTAATCTAACTTAAAGTCACCATGCTTTGTGATATGGGCAACGAGACCACCATCATTTAAAATATTAATCATCGCTTTAGGGAGAGCAGGTGCTTTGAGTTCAATCCCCTTTGTTTTATCCTTAATCATACCTGTAGATAGGTCTACTTCAAGTTCATCACCTTCATCAATATTTCCAGTATCACATTCAAGAACTGGTAGTCCTACATTTATTGCATTTCTATAAAATATCCTTGCAAACGACTTTGCAAGCACAGCACTAACCCCGCACAGCTTAATTATAGTAGGCGCATGCTCCCTTGATGAACCGAGTCCAAAATTTACACCCCCAACAACAAAGTCCCCTTTTTGCATCTTCTTAGTAAACTCTGGGTCTGCATCTTCAAGTGTATGCTTAGCAAGTTCTATAAGGTCTGAACGTAAGTGAAAATACCTGCCAGGACATATAAGGTCTGTTGATATATTATCACCAAACTTCCAAACCCTACCTTTAAGAACCATAATCCCCTATTTCTTTTTCGTCATTGGGGTTTCGTCATTTATCATTTTTTCTTTTCTACTTCCTCTATTTTCTTTTTAAGCCATGACTCAACTGCATCGCCATGATATAGGGTTTTTAGTTCATCATCAAGCTTAGATGGCTTTACAATCATTATCCAGCCATTCCCATAAGGGTCTTTGTTGATAAGAGTACAATCATCCTCAAACGCAGAGTTTACTTTAACAATCTCACCCGATATTGGACTAACAAGCTTACCTACCCATTTTGCAGATTGAATTTTGCCACAAGTCTCACCCTGAGTTACATTATCACCCTCAAATGGTAAGTCAACATATGTGGTATCACCAGCTAACTTCTGATAGAAATCCGTCATCCCTACTTTTACATTTCTGTCTGGCTCTACTTTTACCCAAGCATCTCCTTCGTGATAATAAAGCTCATCCGGCATATTGTATCCCTCTATTACCGCCATAATTCCTCCTATTTAATCAACTTAATGCTTTCCAGATAATATCGCTTATGTTTCTTACTACAATATTACCTTCTAATGCAGCGGCCTTCTTTAGCACCTGCTCACAAGTTGGACATGGTGTAATAACCATAGGTGCACCTGTATCTATTGCTTGCCTGATTCTTACTTTTCCTATTCTGTCTGACAGTTCTACATTTGACATCAATATTCCACCACCGCCACCACAACAGTAAGATGTCTTTTTACTTCTTTCTATCTCTACAAGTTTAACCCCTATCTTTTTCAAAATCTCTCTCGGTTCCTCAATTATATTAAGGACACGAGAAAGGTCGCATGGGTCATGGTATGTAGCTTTTATACCAAGATTTGCTTCAGGAATATGCTCTAAGATAATCTGGGTTACGTGTTTGATTTCTTTTCCATACTCTTCATGTAGGAATGCGGCACAAGTTGGACATAGTGCTATCATCTCTTTATATGGGAAAAGCTCAATGAACTTTGTCTTCCATTTCTTGAATTCTTCTCTAAATCCAAGTGCATAAAGTGGAAAACCGCAACATATTTCATTTTTAATCAGTGGCTTTACTCCAATCTTCTCAAGTATTCTTATGTATAGTTTTGCCTGATTAGGTCTTGCTAAGTATTGGCATCCAATATAAACTGGAATTTCACCTTCTTGCACTGGTGTTGTCACTTCCTCGTCTCCAAAGATATTGCCAGTCCTTTTGACATTTTCAACCATCCCCTTATGTGTCTCATACACAAAACCAGCATCTACAAGGTCCGCCCTTGCAGCACAGAGAATTTCAGGAATTTTCACACTCGGTGAACACCTCTCAAGACAATCTCTGCAGTAAGTACACTGAAATATCTTATCAGCAATATATTTAGAGGGCTTAAGTTCACCAGTAAGTAATCCGTATGCAAGGATAGCTTTACCCCTTGCACCATCAGATTCCCAGCCAAGTTCCTTAAATACTGGACAGCCCTCAAAACAATATGCACACCTTATGCATATATTCAATTCATTTTCATATTCTTTTAGGTATTTAGCTATCATAATTGTGCCTCCTTACTTCATGTTCTTACAGGGTATCTAAGATTAGTTGCTGTTACCCAGTCATCAGGTGCATCCATCAATTTATGCGGGTTTAAGATATTATTAGGGTCGAGTGCCTTCTTTACTGCTCCCATCATACCAAGTGAATCAGCCTTCTCTTTTTTCCATGAGGGTGCTTTTGATATTGCTATACCATGTTCACCAGAAGTTGTGCCACCCACACTCTTTACATAATCATATAGCTCATCAACTGCACACTTTGCATCTTCCCATTGTTCCTTTTTTGTAGGGTCCATTAATATCTTTGTATGTAAAATACCAGCCCCACAATGCCCATAAGCATTCATTATTACATTGTGACGTTCTCCAATTTCGTGAATCTTTCGTGCACATTCAGCTACTTTTGAGTTTGGTACAGCCATATCATCGGCTAACGAGGTGCAAGCAAAGCCTTCTTTATATCTTGATAACGCAGCAAATAATTTCTTTCTACCAGTATAAATTCGGGTCATCTCTTTTGGGTCAGTACTAACCTCAATCCCAAACGCATTATGGTGCTCACATATTTGTTTAAGCACCTCTATATCCGAATTTACTATCTCCTTTGTCCTGCCATCACACTCAAATATTACAATTGCTTCAACCTCCGGCAGTTTCATATTAAGTGTCTTATTCAGAGCAATAATTCCTATATCATCTATAAGTTCAAGTGTAGAAGGAGTAACTTCAGAACTAACCATCCCTGATATCGCTTCACCAGCATCTTCTAATTTATTAAACTTAGCTATTCCCATAGCTGCAAATTTAGGTATTCGCCGTAGAGACATTGTTACTTCTACAATTATACCAAGAGTACCTTCAGACCCAACCATAAGCCTATGTAATTGGTAGCCTGATGCCTCACCTTTAGAAGCACTGCCAAGTGTTACCAAATCTCCATTTGCTAAGACGACTTTCATTCCCATAACATAATCACGAGCTGCACCATACTTTACTGCCTTTACTCCCGACCCATTATTAGCGATAGTACCACCAACAGTTGCGACCCTACCAGATTCTGGTGGCGTAGGATACCAGAGGTCGTAAGGTTCAAGAGCACGGTTAAGGTCGTCCATAGTTACGCCGGGTTCAACTTTACATAGTAAATCTTGCGGCTTTATCTCAATGATTCGATTCATTTGCTTTAAATCCATTATAATTCCACCGTCTATTGGGACTGCATGCCCTGATGTTCCTGAGCCGCCTCCCCTCGGAATAACTGGTATTAGCTCGGTATTAGCACAGCGCATAATTTCCTGCACCTCTTTGATAGTTCTTGGTCGTACAATAACCCAAGGCATAGCCTGATGAACTGATGCATCAGACCCATAGATATAAAGCTCAGCTGGGTCAGTTGAGATATCATCATCACCTACAATGCTCTCGAGCTTCTTCAATATTTTAGGCTTTAGCTTCATAATTCCTCCATTATTTTTTTAACAACTTTAGGAATACTTGTTTTTACTTTTTTTGTACAATTCTCACTAAATGTGGTATTATTCTCTATTTCTATACCATAAATATCTATAACTTTTGGTAACTTATAGCCCAATTTCTCACCTAATTTAATCACAGTTGCAAAATCTACACCATGCGAATATGATAGATGAGGTAGGGACGTATTGCAATACGCCCCTACTAAATCTTCTATCTTCAATTTATACACATCCCCAGGTTTACCTTTACCTGTTTTTATTGAATCAATAACCATGAGTCTATCATACCCTGCAATTTCATCTAAGATAGAAATACCAGCAACATTACCTTCTTTAATTTCGATTTTTATGTCATTGCGAGCGTCGGCGAAGCAATCTCTTTGAGTTTTGACTTTTTTAAGCTCCTGCACAATCTTTACCCCCACTCCATCGTCAGAGAGTATAGGATTGCCAAGTCCTAAGATAAGAGTCTTCATATAAAATATCAAAAATTAAAAATCAAATATTAAAATTACAGATTAACACCAGATTGATTCTTTTTCTCTTGTGAAAATCTGCGTAATCTATGGTTTCTTTTTAAATTTTGATTTATCATTTTGCATTTTGATTTTTGATATTTGATATTAATTATTGAGTCCATTCCATTACCTTTTAAGAGTCCTAATAATATTACCATTTGCATCCCGTATATTTACTACAAGTGGCATCTGCCCCGGTAATGTATGAGTAGCACACGCAAGACAAGGGTCATAAGCCCTAAATGCCATCTCTACCATATTTAGTAACCCGTCAGAGACTTTACCGTTCTTTATAAGCGAGCGAGCCGCACGTTCAATTGACATACACATAGCGGCGGCATTATTTACGGTAGCTACAATTAGATTAACTTCAGTGACAATACCTTTTTCGTCAGTTTTATAATGATGATATAGCGTACCCCTTGGTGCCTCTACAACTCCAATCCCTTCAGTTGGTATCTGGGTAGGTATATTTCTTATATTTGAGCTCGTAATTTCAGCATCTTCTGCAAGTTCAAGCATCCTCTCAGCTGAATAAAGTAATTCAATCAACCTCGCCCAATGAAATGCTAAAGTATTATGGGCAGGCTTACCACCTAAAACATTGTACATCTTTTCATACTCAGCTTGTGCAAGTGGTGTTGCCATACCATCAGATGCATTTAATCTTGCAAGTGGTGCCACTCTGTAAACTCCACTATCCTCACCATCTACAAATCCTTTCCAGCCTATTTTTTTAAGATATGGAAACTTTATATAACTCCAAGACTCTACATGTTCTACTATATGGTCCAAATATTCACTTGGCTTAAATTTAACAAACTCTTTCCCATTAGGGTCAACTACCCTTATATCACCATCGTAAAAATTTACTTTATTATTTACATCTACCATTCCCATATAATAAGTTCTATGTTTGTATATATCACCAACAACGAGGTCTACATATTTCTTATTCTTAAGCACAATGTCATCAAATGCTTTAAGCGCAAACTTAGCAAACTCAACCCCATCTTTAGCAGTCTGGACAACATTTTTTCTATCATCTTCAGTTAGTCCCTTAGATACTCCACCAGGTAAGCCGCAAACTGGATGGATAGCCTTACCAACAAGTAAAGATAATACATCACGCATCCTTCTTCTTATATCTATCACCTTTTTACCTGCCTCTAACCCAACTTTGCTTATCACTCCTAATATATTCCGCTCGCCTGCTGGTGCATCCGGTCCTACAATGAAATCGGGACCGCCAAGAAAGAAGAAATGCAGTGTATGGTCCTCAAACATAAAAGCGGAATAGAATAGCTCCCTAAGCTTCTTTGCAGTTGATGTAGGCTCAACCTTAAATAAGTCATCCAACGCCTTCGTCGATGCCATATGATGGGCACTTGGACATACACCACATATCCTTGGTGTTATTCTTGGCATCTCTTCAGCAAGCCTATCTTCACAAAACTTCTCAAACCCACGTAGCTCAGGCACTTGGAAATATGCGTTACTTACATTACCTTTGGCATCTAAAAAAATCTCTATCTTACCATGACCCTCTAACCTCGTTATAGGCTCTATAGCTATCCTCTTAGCCATTTAAACCCCCACTATTTCAAATTAAAAATTAATTTGATTTGTATTTTTGATATTTAATTTTTATTTTATTCTACGTCTTTTAAGTAATGATGTAGGTAAACTAAATCTATAAAAGGTGCCTGCCGGGTCTAATATTTGAGCCATTAACTTCTCTACTTCCTCATCTGTCATCTTCTCTTCACCCTCTACCCCCAGTATAGATGCAATAGCACTCAAAATCTTGCTACCTTGGTCAATCACTTCTTTTGTAGGTCCAAAGCAGCCCCTACATGGCATATTAGCCCTTATACAACGCTCACCACAACCAGACCTTGTTGCAGGTCCTATGCAAATAATACCTTCATCAAGAAAACATTTCTCAGGGTCATGCATAATTTCGTGTACCCTTTTAATTTCCTTCATAACAAGCTTCTCAGGCTTCTTTTCTGCAAGTGGACAGGTGTCACAAAGTGCTTTGTCAGGGGCAAGGACTGCCCCTTTCCCGGGCAACTTACCTTCAAAAATAGCACTTACTGCATTCATAATTAAGTCGGGTGGCGGTGCACAACCGGGAAGATAGTAATCAACATCTATAACTTGATTAAGTGCATTCACTGTATCGTAGAATTCGGGTAGAGTCAACTCACCTTCTTTAACCTTTGTTTTCACTTGTGGATAAGTGCTATCTGGATTGTTGACTGATGGCACTTCTTTATACACCCTTTTAAAGATAAACTCCTTATTCCAAAAATTTGCAAGTCCCGGTATACCGCCAAGGTGAGCACAACTACCAAAAGCTACTACGAGGCCAGATTTTTTACGTAACAATTTAACCATCTCCTCCTGCTCTTCAGTCCTTACAGCACCATTGATGAAGCTAACCGCTATCTCATTATCTTTCATAGCTTCTACATCTTTCTTCTTAAAGTCAAGTGCTACCGGCCAAAACACAATGTCAACTGCACCTACAACTTTTAATATGTCTTCAGCAAGGTCTATCACTGCCTCCTCACAACCACCACAGGAGGCACACCAATAAAATGCTACCTTTGGTTTAGCCATATAAACTTCCGGTAAAAGTGCAAAATTATAAACCACAAGATTAACACGAGATCAACACAAGATTGATTCTTTTTCTCTTGTGAAAATCTGTGTAATCTGTGGTTTCTTTTTGAATTTTGATTTTTCATTAATCCTTCTCAATGATTGGTACTGTAATACTGCCATCCATCAAGAACAAAACTTTAGCCTCTTTTCCCTTTTTCTCTATTGCTTTATTTATTGCATCTTGGATTGAATGAAGCGGTCTCATAAATACACTCTCTATATCCTTATCCTGCAAATCAGACACTGCCCACATCTCTGCCCATAGTCCAATCTCAGCAAGCTTAGCCGCCTTGTGATAGCCAAGTTTATACCCTTTTTTAATTTTGTCAAGTGTTTCCTGTGGACTCTTACAACTTGCCATAAGGTCAAAGAAATCCTTTGGTCCAATACCAGTCCTACATGCCGCTACCATTATAAGGATACCACCCTCTTTTAACGCAAGTTTACCGTTATCAATTGCCTTCTGCGCCTGATACAAATCTACATCCATAGGATATGGTGCTACAGTTACTACAATATCTGCCTTCTCTGGTACTTTAACACAAAATACTTCATTTGCCTTATCAATAGCAGCATCAAATGAAGCATAAATATTGCCTGCAGTAGCGGCATAAATTCGACGCTCCCCATCAAGCACTGTTTGAATTGAGAATATCTCCTTATCTTTTATAGTCTTAAGCGCATCTATCATATCCTCATGGACTGGATTTCCTTTAAGTCTCAAAGTATCAGCCTCAGGCCGCAGTGCATACTTATGATTTTGCTCTATTGTCTTATAAGAAGCAATTCCGGGTAGGAATGACTTCCTCCCCCCTGTGTAGCCACCAAAATAATGTGGCTCCACTGACCCAATTGGGACAAGTTTATGTGCCTCAACACCAAGCTTATTTACCCACATCTCAGTCCCATTCACAGACTTACCTAAGTAGACCATATCTTCATCTTTCTTTGAATCATGTACATATATTCTATCTTTGAACTCATCATAATATTTACCAAATATAAACTCAAACTCATCCGGAGCCGGCCCACGATGTACCCCAGTAGCTACAATAAACTTTACTGGCTTATCTTTTATTCTATCATAAATAATATCAATCACCTTCTTTGTAGGAGTAGGTCTAGTCTGGTCATTAACTATAAATAATACATCACGCGCATCAGCTAAAAATTCATTAAATGGCTTTGAGTTTATCGGATTTTCTATGGCGTTGTTGAGAGTATCGCTTTCATCCTTCATTTCTACTTCATTAGGATAAAACATACCAAGTACATTCTTGTCCGATACATCAACGCTAATTTTTTTCTTGTCTATAAGGTATATCAATCTTCATCTATGTTCCTCTACTGTCATTGCGAGTCCTGATTTATCGGGACGAAGCAATCTCATATTTAGTTTTCACTTTTGACCGTTGACTATTGACTAATGAATTTCTCCGGTATTATGTAATCACCGTGTTTTTCTCTTGCCTTGTTTAATCTCTGTCTCTGCTCTTCCAATACTTCAAACACTATTTGTGGTGTATCGGTAACTTTAGTTTTATAAATCTCTGTTATCCGATTAATCTTAGCCAAATTTTCTGGCACCCTTATCATAAATTGCTTGTTATAATCCTCCTTAGTATAGTCTTTCTTAAGTACTTCATTAAACAGCCGTTTTAGGTCATCATACTTTGGAATACGACCAGTAGGTGTATTTATAGCATCTACTTCTTTATGCACACGTAGCTCCATCCACTTATACCAGACCTTTTTATCTGTCTTCTCATTTAAAAACTTGCCGTCTTTGTCTTTTAAAAAGTAATTCACTGAGAAAATAAGGGGCGGATTTCCGCCTGAGGCGGACAAGTCTTTACCAAAATCCAAATTATTTTGTATGTATCTACCTACTGGGATTGATAAAAAATCTAAGTTAGACATTGGATTGAATTCCCTAACTCCTTCTTTACCAAGCGTAGCTGCTGTAGTCTCAGACTCAAGCGATGCCCCTTTGGTAATTATACCATGCGACCAATCAAACGACTCTTCTACTGGCACCCATGTATCTGAATCTCTACCTCCATAAACTATTCCGCCAATCACAACACCCTCGGGGTCATTGAGCTTTTTATCTACATTTTCTAAAATACTCAAATCAAGTGTAAATCTCGCATTTGGGTGTGAGCAAGGTATTTCTTTACCTTTAGCATCCTTTTTGCCAATCTGCCACTCACCTGAATGATTATACCCATTAACCGGGACTGCACCATCCTTTCCAATCCAATGTACATGCTTATCTTCAGTAACTAACACATTTGAAAATATAATCTCAGCCTCGCTGTGAAGCGCATTCCATTGGCTTGGGTCATCTACAGAATTTACTCCCTGTATTATACCAAACATACCTTTCTCTACATTCACTGCACGTGCCACACCGTCCTTCTTTTTAATATAAGCTATGTCATCACCTACTATAGTTTCACCATCTAACATTGCAGTTGAAGTCTTACCACAAAGTGACGGGAATGCACCCGTAAAATAAGTTACCCTATTTTTAGGCCCATGAATACTCATTATGAGCATATGCTCAGTTAACCAGCCTTCTTTTGAGCTACGAGTTATTGCAAGTCGCATTGCCAACTTCTTAAGTCCAATGGTATTACCACCGTATTGAGTATTTGTGCTATATACAATATCGTCTTCAGTATCTATATATATTCTGCGTTTGTCAAGATTTTTACAAGTCTTACGCTCATCAAGTTCACCCTGTGAATGTACAAACTTAAAGAAGTGCGCCAAAGGTCCCTGTTTTATAAACTCTTCATAACCGGGTCTATAAAGAATAGTTTCACTGTGAGCTACATAGCTTGAATCTGTCAGCTGGACAGCAGGGATAGAGAACTCAGAATTAGTAGGTCCTAAACAGAAGAAGCAGATGTAAAGCTCTTTCCCTTTCATTATATTTTTCAAAATCTCGTGTATCTCTTTTAACCCTTCATCCCTATCTTTAGTCTCTATTGTAGGACCGAGGTCTACTCCTTTTGGGACAAGAATACCAGTATGCTCCTTATCTCTTCCTTGGTCAAAATAATTATCAAAGTGAATAGTATGACCAGGGATAGCAAGTTTAGCCTCCTCTCCATTATTTATTGCTGATTCCCTTATGTATCTGATATCATCAGGCGAATCATTGCAAACAAACACCCTGTCTGGAGTACAAAGCTCTACATACTTAGCGATAAATTGATGGAGTTTTGTATTATTTATCCTCATAAGCTTACGGTAACTCTCTTCTCCTAACTTAGTTTTAAGCAATTCTAACTCAGCCATAATCCCCCTCTCTTTTACTTGTAGAGGCGGGGTGACCCCGTCCCTACTCTTAGACTTTTAGACTCTCCTTTATCCACTTTGTAGTCACTGATTTAGGTCGTTCAATTGGCTCACCCCATGCCCGACTTAGAATTAGTTGAGCACACATCCCCATAGCACGAGAAATACCAAATAAAACAGTATAATATTCAAATTCAGTTAGCCCAAAATGATAAAGTAAGCACCCTGATGCTCCATCAACATTGGGCCAGGGGTCTTTAACCTTACCTTGCTCCTGTAAAACCTTAGGAACCACCTCAAAAGTCTTAGCTACAATCTGATATAATGCATCGTCAGGACAGACACGGGCACCAAACTTGTGGAAAGCATCAAACCGTGGGTCAGTGATACGCAGTACCGCATGCCCATATCCTGGAATTACCTGCCCCGAATTTAATGTATCCCAAGCAAATTTACGTAGCTCGTCATTAGTTGGAACACCATTAAATTTATCTTTAACCATGATTACCCACCTCAGACACTCTTGATTAGCTAATCCATGTAGTGGACCGGCTAACCCATTTAAGCCAGCTGATACTGCATAATAAGGGTCAGATAGAGCTGACCCTACACAATGGCAAGCGTGTGCACTTACATTACCACTCTCATGGTCAGAATGCAAAACCATATAGAGACGCATTAAGTTCGCAAACTCACCCGTTTTATCCGGAATCCCAGTCATATGAGCGTAGTTACCAGCCCAGTCTAATTTTGGATTTGACCGAATCAGTCTACCTTTCTTAAACCGTATCCGATAAATACCAGCCGCAATAGCAGGTAATTTTGCAAGTAAATTCAATGAATCTTCAAGTGTCGGAATCCAATATTCTGCTTTCTTTAGCCCCTCAGTATACTGCCTTCTAAACACAGACTCTTTTTCCATATTTAGTATTGCCATACTTAGCATCACCATAGGATGAGAATCAGCAGGCATTGTCTTAAGAAGTTTCCAAACATACTCTGGAACGGTAGAACGACTGGTCAAATCAGCCTGTAAGTCAGCTAAAGCTTCTTTGTCAGGCAATTCACCTGTACAAAGGAGATAGAAAACCTCTTCCGGCAACTTATCAGCTAATTGTGCTATAGGTATACCACGAATCACTAACCCCTTATCAGGCGGTACATCTGATGTATCACACACCAAATTCTTAACACCACGCATCCCACCATACACTTGAGCCACTGTCACTTGAGAAATAACTTTTTCACTGTGTTCCTTAACCAGTCTCTTAATCTCTTCAACCATTTCAGGTATTTTTTGAGCTAACTTCTCTTTTAATTTACCCATTTTACCCCCTATTTCTTAGACTTTTAGACTATTACCTCCCTCGGGTCACTTATTTCACCTTTTATTGCTGAATACGCAGCAGTTGCAGGTGAAGCTAAATAAATGAACCCTTCAGGATTGCCCATCCTACCCTTAAAATTACGATTTGCAGTTGATAAACAAACTTCACCATCAGCAAGTACACCTTCATGAACTCCAACACAAGGACCACAACCGGGCCCCATTATTGATGCACCTGCCTTAACAAATATCTCTAATAATCCCTCTTTTAGAGCTCGCAGATAAACATCACGAGAGGCAGGGCAGACTATAAGTCTTGTATCAGAATGTCTTTGCTTACCATCAAGTATTTTAGCGAGTATCCTTAAATCTTCCATCCTACCATTTGTACAAGTCCCTATATAAACTTGGTCAACTTTTATCCCTTTTGCTTCGCTTACTGGTTTCGTATTATCAACTGTATGTGGAAATGCTACCTGTGGCTCTATTTTGCTTGCATCTATCTCAATTACACGCTCATATTTAGCATCAGGGTCTGGTCTTATTTCACGGTAATCTTTACCCCTACCATAACTTTTAAGCCACTCCAGCGTATATTTATCCGTCCCACAAACACCTGCCTTAGCACCAGTCTCTACTGCCATATTTGACAGAACAAATCTTGACTCCATCGTCATATTGGATATTGTATCACCACCAAACTCCAGTGCCTTATATGTAGCACCATCTGCACCTATCATACCAATAAGATAGAGTACAAGGTCTTTTGAATACACACCTTTCTGAAATCTGCCCTTCACTTCTATCCTAAATGTCTCCGGCACCTTAAACCATGTCCTGCCAAGTGCCATCCCTACAGCTACATCTGTAGACCCCATCCCAGTCGCAAATGCACCAAGAGCACCAGGAGTACATGAGTGCGAGTCTGCACCTATCACTACATCACCAGGGTTTACAAATGACTCAATAAGACGCTGATGGATGACACCGTCACCTACATCTGATAATATAGCACCAGTCTTTTTACAAAATTCTCTCAATAACTTATGGTCATTAGAGAGTTCCTTCCGCGGTGATGGTGCTGCATGGTCTATGAACACAATTGAACGCTTAGGTGTTATCTTTTCAAGCCCCATCTTTTGGAGTTGTTTAACTCCAAGAGGCCCTGTCCCATCCTGAAAAGCAGCAACATCAACTTTAGAAATAACTATATGACCAGCCTTCGCATCCTGACCACTCTTCTCTGAGAGTATCTTCTCTACTATCGTCTTACCCATTTTTAACTTTTAGACTATTAGACTCTTAGACTGTTTTATATTTCTTCACCCCTTCCTCGTATAAATCGCCACCATAGCAATCATTTGCTACTATACATGTAAAATCAGTAACATCAAGTTCTGTTATAGCTTCAGGTCCTAAATCCTCGTATGCGACAATCTTACTTGACTTAACTGACTTTGCAACCAAAGCAGCTGCTCCACCAGTAGCAGCTAAGTAGACAGCTTTATGTTTTTTTAATGCATCACGTACCTCTCTACTTCGATTACCTTTACCAATGGTAGCTTTAAGTCCATACTGATGCATAAGTGGAGTGTAAGAATCCATTCTATATGAAGTTGTAGGACCCGCCGACCCTATTGCATACCCGGGTTTAGCAGGCGCCGGTCCTACATAATAGATAACAGCACCTTTTAAATTAATAGGTAACTTCTCGCCTTTCTTTAATAACTCAAATAACCTTTTATGAGCTGCATCTCTGCCAGTATAGATTATGCCTGAAAGCAAAACTTTATCACCAATCCTTAATTTTTCTATATCACTATCAGATAACGGTGTCTTAAGTCTTACCTCTTTCACCATACTACCCCCATTACCCATTATATTGTAGTAATCTAAATAATTCTAATCACAATTCTAATCACATATATTTATAATAACACTAAAAATGCCATAATACACAAAATTATGAGTATGAAATTAAAACCGCTCACTTTTTCGTTATTCGTCATTTCCTTCTTCGTCATTCGTCATTTTTATATTACTGCACTCTTATGTCTTGCTGCGTGGCAGTTTATATTTACTGCACATGGCATAGTCGCTATATGACATGGATGTGTCTCTATGTGCACAGCAAGTGCAGTTATCCTACCACCAAGCCCCATAGGCCCTATACCAAGTTTATTTATCTTCTCTAATAATTCTTTCTCCACTTCTGCAAATCTTTGGTCCGGATTTGGTGCTCCTAAAGGCTCTCTTAACAATGCCTTCTTTGCTAACATCGCACATTTCTCAAAAGTGCCACCTATACCTATACCCACTACTATTGGAGGACAGGGGTTACCACCTGATTTTTCTACCCTCTCTATAACAAACTTCTTAACCCCTTCTATCCCATCGGCTGCAGTTAACATACGGACTTCTGACATGTTTTCAGCCCCACCACCTTTGGGACAAATAATAATTTTTAGCTTATCACCCGGCACAATATCAGTATAAATAATAGCAGGTGTGTTATCCTTTGTGTTCACACGTGATAGGACTGGGTCGTCTACAATTGACTTGCGAAGGTACCCATCTTTATATCCTTTTCTTACTCCATCATTTATTGCATCTGTAAAATTGCCGCCAGTAATATGAACTTCTTGACCAAGTTCAACAAATAATACTGCAAACCCTGTATCCTGACATATAGGAAGCTTTTCCTCTCTTGCAATACAATTGTTCTCAATAATCTCATCCAGTATCGCCTTACCAGTGGGTGATTCTTCCTTTTCACGTGCAATTTTTAAAGCGTTTAAAACATCGTCTGGTAGGTTATAATTTGCATCCATACACAAACTACTCACAACCTCGACTATCTTATTAACATTTACTTCTCTCATTTACCCTTCTCGCTACCCGCTTCCCAATTCTCACTTCTTATTTCTAGCGGTCCAAGGCTACGTATTTGTTCAATAAATTCGTTCATCACCCGCGCAAATCGCCTACCCTCACTTGCTGATACCCACTCAAGTCTAAGACGAGCTGGCTCAATTCCAAAATCTTTTAGCATCCGCTTAAGAAGGGAGATTCTTCTCATCGTTTTATAATTACCATTCTGATAATGGCAGTCCCCGGAATGACAGCCACCTACAAAAACACCATCCGCACCCTGCTTAAATGCCCAAAGAATGTGCTCAGGGTCAACTCTTGACGAACACATAGTCCTGAGTAACACACAATTTGGCAAATATTCTATCCTTGATGTCCCAGCTAAGTCTGCACCTGCATAGGTGCACCACTTACATACAAGTCCAACTATCTTTGGCTCAAACTTTTCCATCTGTTCTCCGTAGTACTACGAAGGACGAATTTCCTAATCTCCATTTTCTAATTCCTATTTCCTAATTTCTAATATTATCATTCCAGCACTACCTCAACCATTTTAAACAATTGGTTATCTTTCAAGTTCCTAAGCTGTGATGCTCCTGATGGACAAGCTGATACACAACTGCCACAACCTTCACATAATACCTCGGTAATCTTGGCTATACGTTTTTCATCTTTTGGCTCAATCTTCCTTGCCTCATAGGGACATAGGGGAATACAAACTGCACACCCACTACACAAATCCTCATCCACAGTAGCCACTATTGGTTCATGCTTAAGTTCAGGCTGTGAAAATAACTCAAGCACCTTTGACGCAGCACCACTTGCCTGTGCCACTGTATCTGGTATGTCTCTGGGCGACTGGGCTGCACCCGCTAAATAAAAGCCTGCTGCCAGTGTCTCTACAGGCCTTAATTTTGGATGGGCTTCAGATAAGAAGCCATGCTCATCAGCGTGAATCTTTAACTTACGGATGAGCTCCTCTATACCATTACTCGGCACTATAGCCATAGATAGAACTACCATATCGCATTTGATCTCAAGCTGCTTACCAGTAAGTGTATCTGCACCCATTATAATAAGACTACCATTAACTTCAAATATCTTTGATACCTTACCTCTAATATATAAAACCCTATCCTCTTCCTGCGCCCTTGTGACAAACTCCTCATACCCTTTACCATCAGAACGAATATCAATATAAAATACAATTGCCTCACCATCTGGGACATGGTGCTTATATAGCATAGCGTGTTTTGCAGTATACATACAACATATCTTTGAACAATATGGAAAATGATTCTCGGGGTCCCTTGAACCTACACAACTAACAAATACTACTCGTTTTGGTATTTTTCCATCCGATGGCCTCCTAATTTCACCTTCTGTTGGCCCTGATGCCGAGAGCAACCGCTCAAATTGCAGTCCATTTAATACATCCTTATATTTACCAGCCCCATACTCACCTATTTTATCAATTGGATATAGCTCATACCCGGTAGCGACCACAATTGCACCTACCTCCTCTTCAACAATCTTGTCAGCCATATCATGAACAATTGCTTCGGGTTCACATACCTTTTCACATTCACCACATTCTGAACAGCCACCACAAGCAAGACAACGAATGGCCTCAAGTTTTGCCTGCTCCTCTGTAAACCCAATATTAACCTCCTTGAAATTGTGTCTACGCTCCTCTATCGGTAATGAAGGCATCCTTTCACGATGTCTACGCTCTAACCATTTTGGTATCTCTATTTCCTCAACCCGCTTAAGTTCAAGCTTCCTCCCTTCCTTTAGGTCTATTCCTCTTATGAACCTATCTATTGAGATTGCCGCCTCCTTACCACCGGCTATTGCTTCAATCACAGTCGCCGGTCCACTAACAGCATCACCGCCTGCAAAAACGCCAGGAATAGAGGTCTCTAATGTATCGGGGTCTACTTCAAATGTAGACCATTTTGTAGTGCGAAGCTTGCTATCTTTTGGAAGCCAAGAAATATCTGGAGATTGACCAATTGCTGTTATTATAGTATCGAAAGTGTCTGTAAACTCTGAGCCCTCTATAGGAATTGGACGACGCCTGCCAGAGGCATCCGGGGGACCGAGTCGCATCCTTATACATTCCATACCTATTACTTTTCCAGTCTGAGGTTGAACCTCCTCACCAAGTATCCGAATTGGGGCAGTCAGATATTCTATGTTTACACCTTCTCTTTCTGCCTCAATTATCTCTTCCTCATTTGCTGGCATTTCTGCCCTTGACCTACGATAAACTATAACTACATCTTTAGCTCCTAATCTTAGAGATGCCCTTGCTGCATCTACAGCAGCGTTACCACCACCAATTACTGCTACCCTTTTACCAATGCTTACTTTATTGCCCATATTTACAGCACGTAAAAACTCTATACAGGAGAATACACCTGATAAATCCTCACCCTCCACTCCAAGTTTACTCTCTTTATGTGCTCCTATAGCTAAGAACACTGCTCTATAGCCTTGCTTAAATAAATCATCAACTGTCAACTCTTTACCTATTTTTGTATTCGTTTTTATTTCTACACCAAAATTAGTTATATATTCTATATCTTTGTTTAACACATCACGAGGTAACCTGAACTCAGGAATTCCTACACGAAGCATGCCACCAGGAAAAGGAAGTGCCTCAAAGACCGCTACTTTGTAGCCCCACTGAGCTAACTTCCAGGCGCAACTTAAACCAGCAGGTCCTGAACCCACTATAGCTACTTTTTCCTTCTTCTTTTCAGGAAGTTTTTTAGGCTTTTCTAATTTAGTTTCATAATCTGCTATAAAACGCTTAAGCGACCGTATAGAAATAGGTTCATCTATATCACCTCGCTTACATTCAGTCTCACATGGATGATTACACACACGACCACAAACCATTGGAAATGGATTCTCGTCACGCTCTAATGCTAATGCCTCTTTATATTTACCTTGAGATATAAGTGCTACATAACCTTGAACATTTACACCAGCTGGGCAACTATACTTACAAGGAGAGACACCACGCTTATCAATAACAAACCTGTTTGGAACTGCCTGCGGAAAAGGTCTATATATTGCCTTACGAGTAGAAAGCTCTACATCAAACTCACTACTAATTTTGACAGGACAAACCTCAGAACATTCACCACAGCCATTGCATTTATCCCAATCAATATAAGGAGATTTCCTTTTTATCTTAACTTTAAAATTGCCCACATAGCCTGAAATGCTATCAATCTCAGAATAAGTATAAAGTTTAATATTTTTATGCTGGCCTACCTCTACCATCCTTGGGGTAAGAATACATTGAGAACAATCAAGAGTAGGGAATGTTTCTGATAGCTGTGCCATATGACCACCAATGGAAGGCTCTTTTTCTACTAAAATAACTTCATAACCTGAATTGGCAATATCAAGTGATGCCTGAATACCTGCTATGCCACCACCAATCACTAATGCACGACGAGTTACAGGTATGCCTATAGGCACAAGTGAGTCATTTTGCTTAACTTTTTCAACTAACGATTTTATAATCTTTACTGCTTTCGGAGTAGCAACTTCCATATCCTTATGAACCCAGCTACAATGCTCACGAATGTTAGCGCTCTCATACCGATAAGGATTTAAGCCCACTGATTCTACTGTCCTACGAAATGTAGTCTCATGTAAGGTAGGTGAACAGGCAGCCACTACTACACCATTGAGCTTTTTTGACTTTACTGCATCCCGAATAAGTTGTTGCCCAGGCTCTGAGCACATATATTTATAGTGCTCACAATGAGAGACACCGGGATAGCTCTTAATCTCATCTACTACCTTATCAACATCTACAGTACCCGCAATATTTCTACCACAATGACAGACAAATACACCTATTTTATCCATATATTAAAAAAGATGCCCACATGGACATCTTTGTCACTCTACTCAATACACCATTATATTGAGTATTTATATATATGAGAAAATTATCTGATTGTCAAGAAAAAAATATATAAGTTTTTTAGTTGACAAAAGTACTTAATAGTAGTATATAATTAAAACTAAGGGGGTAATATGAGGCAATTTATTATTTTTATCGTTTTTATCTTATTTAGTTTCTTATCATATAGCCAGGAAGCAGAAGAAACTACAGAATCCACTATAGAAAAGCTTGAAAGAGCAGGAGCAATAATAGAGAAGGCTAAAGAAAAGATTAAAGAGACAAAGACAGAAAAGGAGGTACCTACTACAAAAAAATTTGCTATCCCAAAAGAAGAGGAAGAAGAGGCAGTGATTAAAAAGAGGAAGCCCAAACCTTTAGTAGAGGGATTAAAGCCATTTGGGTACGATATATTCAATCTTATGCCTACTACTTTTGAGCCATTAGATATGGGACCTGTAGACCCTGATTATCCTATCGGACCCGGGGATGAAATCATCTTGTATATGTGGGGAGAGGTAAAGCTTTATCACACCCTTACTGTGGATAGGGAGGGTAAAGTATTCATACCAGATGTAGGCCGTGTTATTGTTAATGGCATGACTTTGGAAGGACTTATGAATAGATTAAAAGTGGTACTATCAAAATATTATTCAGGTATAAAAAATAAGACAGTATTTATTGATGTATCACTTGGAAAGCTCAAGAAGATAAGGGTGTTTGTAATAGGTGAAGTGATGGCACCAGGTATGTATAATATATCAAGTGCATCAACATTACTTAATGCGCTGTATTACGCAGGAGGCCCGACACTAAAAGGCTCATTGCGAAATATTAAATTGATAAGACATAATGAAACAATTACGGAAGCTGATATTTACAGGTATTTGTTATACGGTGAAGAAATTGGACCACGGTTAAATAATGGGGATGTGATATTAGTGCCACCTGTAGGAAAAAGGGTAGCACTTGCAGGAGAAATTAAAAGACCAGGAATATACGAACTAAAGGAAGGTGAAAATTTAAAAAAAATAATTGAAATAGCAGGCGGACTTGAGCCCTGTGCGTATACAGAAAGGGTGCAAATAACGAGGATAGTAGAGAATAAAATGAAAGAGCTTGTAGATGCTAACTTAAGAGAAATATTAGAAGCAGATTCAGATTTAGTCATCAAAGACGGTGACTCAATCTCTGTGCCACGTATACTTGAACGGATAGAAAACTATGTGGATATTTACGGTAATGTTTTAAGACCGGGAAAGTATGAGTTCAAGCCCGGTATGACTCTTAATAACTTAATATCTGATGCAGGTGGTTTAGATAAATCAGCATATAAATTTGAGGCAGAAGTCTCACGGAGAAAGTTAGCATTAGATTCATCCACGCCTATCATAGATAGGCAGGATTCAATTAAAGTATTAAGTGTTAAATTAGACAAAGAAATAACTGAAAACTTTGAGCTAAAAGAGAATGACATTGTATTTATAAGACAAGACCCAAACTGGATTTTTCAGCGTAATGTTACAATAGATGGTGAGGTGTTATTTCCCGGTACATATTCTCTCGTAACAAGTGACGATAGGCTATCAAGCCTAATAGAGAGGGCAGGTGGCTTAAAGGAGACCGCCTATCCAGAAGGAATAGTATTTAATAGAGAAGGAATAGGAAGGATAGATGTTGACCTTAAGAGTGCACTTAAGAAAAAAGGGAGTAAGGAGGATATAATATTAGAGGCTGGCGACCATATAAATATTCCAAAAAGACCAGCAACAGTGAGTGTAAAAGGGGCAGTTAGGTTTCCAATTTTTAGTGAAACAGAAATAGAGCTGGCAAAAGAGACCAATATCCTTTATATACCTGGTAAAAGTGTAAATTATTATATTGAGAAGGCAGGCGGCTTCAGTGAGGATGCAGATAGAAAAGGAGTTCAATTAACTCTTCCAAACGGTCGTAATATAAAGCCAAGCAAATTCTTGTGGTCTGAGACAAAGGTGCCACCAGGTGCTACAATTGTAGTACCTGCTTTGAAAGAAGCAAAAAAAGGCATTGATTGGGGTGATGTCATTAAAAGCGCCGCCACCGTGGCTTCAAGCTTTGTCACTACTATCGTTGCAATACAAACACTGCGAAGATACTAAAAACGATGGAATTAATTGAATTTTTGGACATCCTGTTTAAGCGATGGAAGACGATAGCATCTCTATTTGGGGTAACTGTATTTTTTACAATTATCTTCTCATTACGGGCAAAAAATACCTATATAGCAACAGCAAATATACTGCCATCACCTGAAGCCAGCGATGAAATACTTGGAGAAGGAATTACCAGTTCAGTACTTAGCCGATACCGGATACCCGGCTATTTCTATATGCAATCGTCGGACTTTTACAAATCAATATTATTGAGCAGGACATTGCTTGAAAGAGTAGTGCAGATGAAGTTTTACTCAAACCAATCCACAGGATCCTATGGACTTAAAGGAGAGAATACACTAATAGAAATCTATGGAATAAAAGGGAGTGATGAGAGTAAGAGACTTTATAAAGCATGTAAAAAACTCGCTTCAACTATGAAAGTAAGGGTAAATGATGAGAATCAGATAATTACAATTAGTGTAAAAGCATACGAGCCAAAGCTTGCTGCCGATATCACAAATGCAATAGTTGATGAGTTAAACAAATACAATAGAGAATTGAGGTCAAAAAAGGTAAGTGCAAACAAAGCATTCATTGAAGGTAGGTTAAATGAGACCCAAAAATCACTTAGGAACGCAGAAGAGGTATTAAAAAACTTCCAAGAAAAAAACAGACGAATCCAAGATTCACCTGAACTATACTTACAATTTAATAGGCTTAAAAGGGAGGTGAAGTTACAAGAAGAGTTATTTATCACATTAACCAAACAGTATGAACTAGCAAAGATAAGTGAAGTGAGGGATACACCTATGCTACTTGTATTAGACAAGGCAATCCCACCTATTCATAAAAGTGCACCAAAAAGGAAGCAAAATGTACTCCTTGCTGGCATATTAGCACTTATACTTGGAATCTCACTTGCCTTAGTTAGTGAATATAGCAACCAAAAAGGCTTGAATATAGGGAAAATAGCAAACCTGAATAGCTTCAAGAGACTAAAGAATGACTTCACATCTTTCTTTGGAAAGTTAATAAAACCAAGACATCATTCTTAAATGTCATTATTAATCTGCAGCAAATTTTCTAAAAATGAAGTTTATTAAAACTCTTTTTTTGTTTTTCTTGCTCTATCTATTTCCATTATAACGCGTATTTCTATGGGAATTATCACAGCAAGAGTGTTGGATCCAGAGGGAAAAGGAGTTTTTGGACTTTTAGTTTTACTTCCCTCAACAATTGCTCTTATCGGTTCTTTAGGGATTAGGATTTCAAATGTATTTTTCATTGGAAAGAGAAAAGAAAGAAAGAAAGAAAGTTTTTCTTTATAGCCTACGCAATCACTCATTTCACTCTCCTTATAAGATACAGGAATTCAATACTTTTGAGACTCCAAAGGATAAAGGAACAGGCTATATTAGATATAATACGCTCTTCCTTTTAGTATGAGATATTTGGTTACAGGAGGTGCAGGATTTATAGGCTCTCATATTGTCGAGGAATTGTTAAGGAGAAATAAAAAAGCCAGAATACTTGATAACTTCTCTACTGGGAGGAGAGAAAACATTGCTTGCTTCCTTGAGAATTTAGCCAATCACCAATTACCAGTTACCAATAATCTGGAGGTAATTGAGGGCGATATAAGAAACTTTGATATTGTGAGAAAAGCAATGAAAGGAATAGATTATGTACTCCACCAGGCAGCTCTCGTTTCTGTCGCTCGTTCCATTAAAGACCCTATTACTGTCAACGAGGTAAATGTAGGTGGAACTTTAAATATCTTGAAGGCTGCTAGAGATGCAAAGGTAAAAAGAGTCGTTTATGCCTCATCATCATCAATTTACGGGAATTCTGAAATTCTGCCTAAAAAAGAGGATATGAATCCAGAACCTATTTCACCTTATGCAGTTAGTAAATTAAGTGGAGAAAAATACTGCCAAGTCTTTCATAAAGTTTATGGTTTGGAGACAGTGATTTTAAGGTATTTCAATGTATTTGGTCCAAGACAGGACCCAAATTCTCAATATTCAGCAGCAATCCCTAAATTTATCAGTGCAATAAAGAAAGGGAAGTCACCCATAATTTATGGCGATGGTCTTCAGACGAGGGACTTTACCTATGTTTCTAATGTAGTTGAGGCAAATATACTTGCTATTGAGACAGAAGACACAGGGAGCGAGATATTCAATATAGCTTGCGGTAAGAGGTACAGCTTACTTAGTATCATAGATAGGCTAAATGAAATTTTAGGCACCAGTGTTAAGCCAACTTTTAAAAAACCTAAACCTGGAGATGTAAAGCACTCAATGGCAGACATTTCAAAGAGCATGAGTAAACTAAAATATTCTCCAAGGGTTGAGTTATTGGATGGATTGGTAAAAACAGTGAAGTGGTTTTAAGATTGAAAACAATTATACTACTTTATGAAAGAATATGAAATTGACTTTCTAAATCAAAGAGATTTATTAAAACCAACTTTACTTATAACTTTTTTCTCTATCCTAAGTATTATAATAAGTTTTTTCACCCAAGTCATTTTGGCTGCCAAATTTGGTGCTAAAATAGAAATGGATTCTTATTTAGTGGCTATTGTTATTCCGGAGTTTATAACTGCTGTTCTTATCACTGCTTTGAATGTAACTTTTATTCCAATATTTATTGAATACGAAACTCAAAAGAATAAAGATGAGGCATGGAAAGTAGCAAGCATTACCATTAATTTTATATTTGTGACCCTTTTTTTGATTTCCTTTCTTGGTTGTATTTTTGCCCCTAAATTGGTCTCTGTGGCAGCTCCGGGTTTTAATGGTAAGTCATTTTTATTGACAGTTAGTCTAATAAGAATTGTTTTGCCATCCATTATATTTAGTGGACTGGGTAACTTATTATCAAGTCTCTATTATGCGCGTCATCAGTTTTTTAAACCAGCAATAGCACCAATTATAAATGGAATTACTATTCTTTTACTTGTTATCACTCTTCACCCATTATGGGGAATAAGAAGTGTTGCTTTTGGGAATTTAGTTGGCTCTATTGTGTCCTTTCTTATTTTGACTCCAATACTTCTAAAAAGATATATATTCAATTTTGATTTTTTAAATAAGGGTATGCTTAAGGTAGTAAGAGTAATGTCCCCTTTAGTATTTGCTGGTTTATTTTCTCGTGCTACCACACTTATTGAAAGGATAATTGCTTCCAATCTTGCCGAAGGCAGTATCTCCTATTTAGGATACTCAAGTAAGATTATTAACATCCTGGGTACTATAGCCACAAGTGGAATTGCAATTACTATTTTCCCTTTAATGGCAAGGAGTTGGGCAGAAAATGATTTAGCAAGGGTGAGAGAACACTTTGCTAAAGGGGTCCGGATTATAATGTTGACTACTTTCCCAATAGCAGCTATTTTCGCTGTGCTTAGAGTTCCAATAATTCAGTTGCTTTTGGAAAGAGGTAAATTTGACTATACTGCAACTGTAGCAGTTACTAATGTGCTATTAATACATTTAATAGCTTTTATAACTGCTGGTCTTGGTAATGTGGTTGGGAAAGGGTTTTACATTTCACAAAAAACTAAGTTAGCCGCATTTTTGGCTGTTATTGAGACCTCAATTTATCTATGTATTAGTTATATCTTATCAAAATATCTTTCTTATATTGGACTTGCTATAGCTACTTCAATATATTATACACTTGGGTTGATAATATCTATGTTTGTTATGGAAAAAATATATGAGGGTATTAATGGAAAGCAAGTCTTTAATGGATTTATAAAAATATTAGCAGCCTCTTTATTTAGTGCTATTGGTATGCATTATTGCTCTAACCTTGTATTGTTGAAAAATGCTCTAATTTTACGAAGCAGTATAAGTGGAATTTTAGGTATAATGTTGTATGTAACTTTTGTCATCTATATTTTTAAGATAGAAGAAGCATTTACTTTGAAAGAGAAAATAATTGGAAGATTTAAGAAGGTGTTTAGCTAAAGAGAGAAGATTAAGTTAAAGAATGGTTAGACGAGAACATAATCTACCAAATGATTTAATTTGTATCGATTTAGGTTGTGGCATCCGAAAACAGAAGGGATATATAGGAGTTGATGGTATAAAATTAGAAGGAGTTGATGTTGTTTGTGATATTGAAAAAAGCCTACCCTTTAAAGATAGTACAATTGATAGAATATATGCCAACTTCTTGTTTGAACATATAACCAATTTTATTCCTTTTATGCAAGAGCTTTATCGTATCTGTAAAAATGGAGCAACAATCTTAGCTAGTTTTCCTTATTGGTCATCAGTTACACAATGGAAAGACCCTACACATAAGCAAGTTATTACTGTTGAAACTTTCAAGTATTTTTCTACGGATAAGTGGTATGGTTCAGATTATAGAATTAACACAAATTTTAAAGTTAATAGCGTTAAATATAATTATCTTCCACCTTTTAATAATTGGCGTTGTTTCTTCTTATTTCCTTTCAGAAAATTTTTAAGTAGGCATCTTATTAACATAGTCCATTCGGTATGGATAGAATTGGATGTGATTAAATAGATAATCGTAAGGAGAATGAGCAAGAATGATAAACATTGAGAAAGAAAAAGAAGGGTAAGAACTTGGTATAATTTGATAAGCGATAGTTTTGATAAGCGATATGTATGTATAGAAGGATTTTATTGGGAGAATTTTGAAAGCAAAATAGTAGATGAATTGATAGAGGTTAAAAATAAGGTTGTTTTAGACCTTGGTTGTGGGGGAGGAAGATACGCATTGTCGGTGTATCAAAGAGCTAAAAAAGTGATAGGTATTGACATTTCCGAAAAAATGATTAAGATTGCTAAAAGAAACTTACTTCAGATATGTCTATAGAATTTCTTGTAGGAGATGCTACAAATGTTCCTTTTAAGAACGAATATTTTGATACAATTGTATCGTTAGGGATGTTTGAATATTTGAAAGGGCCAACTCCATTTTTGTCTGAGATAAATAGAATATTAAAACCGAGTGGAACACTTTTATTCAGCTGCCATAATAGGAATCTCATTGGAAATTCGAAAAAGTTTCAATTTGTATTGAGACCCACATTAATATTGAAATCAATATATAATTTATATAATTTCTTTCGTCCAGAAACTAAGAATGTCGATGAAAAAGACTATTATGGTTTTTCTCTTCAAGAGAGAGAAAGACTTTGGCATGTAGTAGCTCATGATTTAAAGGAAATAAATAAATTTTTAGAACTAAATGGATTAAAGCTTGTGGGGTTTAGAACATTCGGCTTCTTTATTTCTGATAAGCTTTTTAGATTAGCAACGAAAATACAAAAATTGAAATTACGAGACAAATTATTTGCATCCTCAGTATTTATAAATAGATTTTTAGGAAAATTTACTTTAACTAAAGTTTATGGAGGGGTTTTTATAATCAAATCGGAGAAAATAGGGGGAATAAAAAATGATTCCAGTATTTAGACCTAAAATGAACAAGGAAGAAATTTTGCCAGAATTAGAAAAAATATTTGATGCGGGCTGGATTGGACTAGGTCCTAAAACAGCGGAGTTTGAAGAAAAATTTGCTGATTATATTGGCGTAAAATACGCTATTGGTGTAAATTCTGCTACATCAGCTCTGCATTTAGCAAACTATGTTTTAGGAATTAAGCAGGGCGATGAAGTTGTTGTCCCTTCAATGACTTTTGTCTCTACCGCATTAGCTTGTTTATATTGTGGTGCTACACCAGTTTTTGCAGATGTTGAGGAGGATACTCTGTGTATTGACCCTGAAAATATAAAAGAAAAGATAACGCCAAAAACAAAGGCAATAATTCCAGTTCATTACGGTGGGCACGCTTGTAAAATGGACGAAATAATGGAAATAGCGAATAAACATAATCTTTGGGTTATAGAAGACAATTCCCATGGTTGTGGTGGCAAATATAAGGGGGTTATGTTGGGCTCTATTGGAATTATGGGATGTTTTAGCTTTCATGCTGTGAAAAATTTGCCAACCGGTGACGGCGGTATGATAACAACTAATGATAAGAGGCTATACAACGAGCTCAAAAAATTGAGATGGCTTGGCATTGATAAAGGAACTTGGGAACGGTCTTCTAAAGAGAGCTATTCCTGGGAGTATAAAGTGGATAGATTAGGTTTTAAGTATCATATGAATGATATCACTGCAGTCATCGGATTGGCACAACTTAAGGTCGTTGATGAACATAATCTAATTCGTCGGAAATATGCTAAAAAGTATGACGAAGCGTTTAAGGATGTGAAGTGGGTTGTACCCCTGGTTGAGAAAGATTATGCTTACAGCAGTCGTCACATTTATGCAGTGAAAATCCTTATGAGAGACGAATTAAATAGATATTTGTATTTAAAGGGAATTTCTACTGGGGTTCATTACAAGCCAATCCATCATTTTAAAATTTTTGGTAATGTTAAGGTAAATCTCCCAATTACTGAAAAAGTATGGCACAAATTACTAACTCTTCCACTTTACCCTGATATGAGTGATGAGGAGTTCGAAAAGATTGTTAATGAGATAATCAAATTTGGCAAAGAGAAAGAATGGTAAGGTATTTATAATTTATATGAAAATATTATTCCTTACCTTTGGTCCCACAGTGGTGGCAAGCAGCAGGACAAGAGTTTTTCAATATTTACCATTTTTTATAAAAGATAAAATAAAATTTAAAGTGATCACTTACAACCCAAGTTATGGGTATACTATACCAACTGTATTCCTAAGGAGAGAATTAGTTTTTAAAATTGCAAAAAGTTTATATAAGAGGATTAATAACAAGTACAACTTTTTCTATTCCTTTTTTCAGACGGTTCGATTCTTAAGCTATATCAACCGGTATGACATAATTTTTATTCAGAAAGTGTTACTTCCTACCTCAATAATAGAAAGAATAAAGAATATTTACAAAAAACCAATCATTTTTGACTTCGACGATGCTATATATGCTGGTAAGCCTTACGACAAACAAAAATTTGACCAACAGATACCTTTGTATGATTTAATCATTCTGGAGAATTCATTTACAAAACAATATGTTAATGAATTTGGAAATGATAATATTATAATGATAACAGGTCCTATAGATTGCAATCGGTATTATTCTAAAGTTTGGACTAAAAAAGATAAAATTATTATTGGGTGGATTGGTAGTCTCTCTACACAGAAGTATCTCACTATGTTAAAAAATACATTCAAGAGATTAAATACCACCTATAAGAATTTGATTTTCGAACTAATTGGTGCCCAAAATATAGATTTTGATGGAGTGCCTATTAGACTGAAAAGATGGAGTTTGGATAATGAGGTAAAGGATTTACAGAATTTTGATATAGGAATTGCACCTTTGCCAGATAACGAGTGGACACGGGGAAAAGGTGGCTATAAATTGTTACAATATATGGCAATAGGAATTCCATGTGTAGCATCACCTGTAGGTATTAATAGGGAATTGGTTAAAGATGGAGAAAATGGCTTCTTAGCTGAGACTGAAGATGAGTGGTTTAAGAAACTTTCTATTTTAATTGAAAGCCCTGAATTAAGGAGAGATATGGGAATAAGGGGAAGAGATTTAGTTGTCAAGAATTATTCGCTCGAAGTAGCAGCCCCAAAGTTAATATCTGGTCTAAAGCAACTAGTGTGGAAGTCGTATAACTGAATCTATATATGATTATTATGATTATAATTATAATAATTAATAACGATGTATACCCGAGATATTCCTGACTCATTGTCAGAAGGGCCATTATGAATTACAAGATCTCAGATATGATTAGTTTTGTACGAAAGCATAACTTTTCGCAACTCATTAATAGAGTCAAAAAAGAACTATATTTGAGAACTACTTACTTGAATTATACACCATTTCATATAGGAATTTACGCCACAGACAGATGCAATCTTAATTGTCGAATGTGTCTTCGTACTGCCACCAATAAAGAATTTGATTATTGTCATCAAATAAGCGATGATATGACTCTCAATACCTTTCAAAGGATTATAGATCGATTTCCTAGAGCTACAAGTGTGAATATCGCCGGATTAGGTGAGCCATTTTTAAACCCAAATATTTTTGATATGATTAAATATGCAAACCAAAATAATATGGGAGTGAGCATTATTACTAATGGTATTCTCATAGGCGATAAGATTAAGGATATCATTGATTCATCATTGGACTCAATTTCTATTAGCATAAATGCAAACGATTCTTATAAATATAAAAAAGTTACTGGAAGTCACTTTTTTGATATAGTTTTAGAAAATGTCAGAAAATTAGTTGAAATGAGAAATAAGAAGAATACAAAGCTTTCTATTCGTATTTCATATGTTTGTACAAAGTCAAATTATAAGCATATACCAGAGATGATTAAATTAGCAGAACAACTCAGAGTAGACTATCTTGATTTTCAGAATCTTATTCCCACACGCAGGGAAGGGTTCACAGAAAACCAGTGCTTATTTGATGACGACTACGAAATTGTAGAGTTATTATCGAATTTACCTAAACCTAATTCTAATTTAATTATCGCCCTTCCTAAACTTCTCCAACGGAAGATAAAAAAGAGATTATGCACTTCATATTTTACTTCTATACGTGTCGATGCTAATGGAAATGTTAGTGGTTGTGGAAGGGTGATTACACCAAATCAAGAATACGGTAATATCTTTACTGACAAGGATGTATGGAACCTGCCTCACTTCCAAGAAATGCGAAGGATGTTTATTAATCATTCAATCCCATTACTTGATTGTTGCAGAACTTGCGTTGAAAATAGTAGCCATATAGCAAAGATTTTATGTAATAACACTCTACGTTGGTGAAAAAGAAGTTTAAAAGTCGATGAAGATATTTCAAAGTTTAAATGGATGAAAATAATCTGGATAAACTATAAACGACTCAATGAAGACTTAAGCAAAACGAGTAGAATAGAGATGGCAAACGCACTGTTAAAGATTGGACATTGCGTGAGTTTAGTAGTACCACACACAGGAAAGAAACTGGATTTTGGGCTTGGTCAAAATATGATTTATTTGCCAGCCTTGCCATGGAAGATAGCTTGTAGCTTTAGCTTTTCTATTTCACTGTTTTTCTATCTTATATTTAGTGTTTTTTATCGTAATCCACATATTGTCCTTATGGACAGCTTTGCTTTCTTGCCTTCACTTCCTTTTTTAATTCTATCAAAATTGAGATGGATTAAGACTAAATTCGTTTTAGATGTGAGAACTCTACCTGTTGAAACTCATACTTTGCGAGGGTGGGTAAAAGAACAAATTCATATAATAGTCCTCTATGGAGCAAAATTTCTTGCAGATGGCGTAACAGTGATTTCTGCTTTTATGAAAAAGTATATCTCTAATAAATACCATATTCCTAAGAATAAGATGGGAATCTGGAGTTCTGGTGTATCGTTGGCTTTATTTAACCCAAGTAATACAAAACTTGTAGATGAAGTCAATTTCCTACAAGATAAGTTTATAATAATGTATCATGGTGCATTCCAATCCAGTAGAGGTCTTCAATCAACTATTAGGGCGATAAAGCTTTTAGAGGACAGATATCCTGACATCTTGCTCTTTTTAATAGGAAAAGGCAATGCAACCGATAGATTATGTTCTTTAACAAAAGAGCTTGATTTGAAGAACAAAGTTCTTATACATGACTCAGTTCCCTATGAAAAGATGCCCTCTTACATTTCAATTTGCAATGTTGGTATTTTACCTCTCCCTGATTTAATAGAGTGGAGAGTCAGTGTTCCGTTGAAGTTAATGGAATATCTTGCAATGGAGAAACCTATTATTGCCACAGATATTGAGGCACATAGAGGGATACTCAATAGCTCAGCTTGTGGAATATTTATACACTCAAGCTCTCCCGAGTGTATAGCTGATGGAATTATAAAAGCTTATAAAATGAAAGATAAACTTAAAGAGATAGGTAAAGAAGGTAGAAAGATAGTCAAACGGAATTATACTTGGGATAGGCAGGCAGAAGCTCTAACCTTATTCCTAGATTCATTATAATTAATTTCTTTAAGAATAGAAACATTTTGCAATTGCATATAATTTTTTGTGCATACTTACTGCTATAGTCATGGATAGAGGAATAATAGAGAATGGTTAACATTATTATAATTTTGTTACTTTCTGTTCTTGGCATTATTTTTGTGGCTATTGTTATTAAGCACTGGGATTGGATGCCAGTAATATTGCTACCAATTTTGTGGTATATACCACGGCAGACAGCTACAGGTGGGTTATTGGAAAATTATTTACTACTTAGGTGGATTAGCGTTTTTATTATACCTTTAATTATCTACATTCAATTTGTAAAAATATGCATAAGGGCACAACCTATTGAACTAAGTAATATTGCATTGCCGTTAGGAGTATTCATAGGTTTCTCTGTTTTTTCAGGGATTGTCAATAACGCTAAACCTTTTGATATGTTAGTAAGTTTAGTGTTGCATATCAGGTATCCTTTGTTGTTCATCGTCCTTATTAATATGGATATACGAGAAGATGTTGTAAAAGTTTTTTATAGGTGCTTCATATTCCTTCTTGCTATACAAATTCCTGAATGTGTTTACCGGTATACCGTCTTAGGTATTTCTGGAGATTACCTTTCTTTCACATTGGGGCCATGGGGTCACTTTGACCTCGGTGTTTACGCAATCTATGCAATAGCCTTGCTTACTGCATCTGATGTTGTAAATGGAATTAAGATTAGCCATCTGATATTTTACGCTTTCTTATCTATACCACTATTATTTGGCGAAATCAAGGCGATGATTTACTCAGTCCCAATTGTTGTTATAATTACTATTTATGCTGCACTAAAGGCGAAAGCTGTCCAAAAGAGGTCAGATGCTATATTATTAATAGTATTTTTCTTAATTTTATTCTGCTTTATTTATGGGATATGGGATAGAATTTATTCAGATGGTGGTATGAACTTAATTGCACCGCTACGTTATTTTATAAAGATTTTAAGAAATCCAGCACTATTTCTTCAGACTAAGCGACTCCCATGGACTGTGTCGAGAATCTATGGCGGCGTATTTGTAATTCGTTATTTTTTGAAAGAGGGCTGGTCTTCACTATTATTTGGGACAGGTCCAGGAAGTATGCTTGCTGGTAGCTTTACAGGGACACCGGGGAAACTAGTATCTATACCATTGTATCTGAACCAAATATCTGCAATTTTGGGAGAAGTTGGTATAATTGGGCTAATTATTTACTACTGGATGTTATTAAGAGTATTACTTACGATAAAAAGGGTGAGTAGTTCTGTTGCAGATACTAATCTAAACATTTTTTCTTTAGGTTTAGTCGGTATGTGGATTTTCTATGCCGTTCTCGGTCCTTTCTATGATTTAGTTTGGCGACATGATTCGCCTAACTATATATTTTATTTTTTAACTGCAGTAGTATATAAACATTATATGTCAAAAATAAGCAGGAGTGAGCACTGATGAATATTTTAATTGTAAATACTTTCCATTATAATCGGGGTGGTGATTGTGTTTACACTTTTGAACTTTCACACTTGCTTCAAAAAATGGGTAGTCACAAGGTTATAGATTTTGCTATGCGTCACCCTCTAAATGTTTCAAGTGAATACTCTAAATTCTTTGTACCTGAGATTGATTTACCTGAAGAACTTGCAAAGGGAGGATTACGGGCTGGGACTCGTGTTTTTAAAAGAACAATTTATTCAAATGTAGCAAAACAGAAGCTCAGCCAATTACTCAATAAATATCCTGTAGATATTGCTCACATCCAAAATATTCATAGGCATATTACACCTTCAATCTTTCATACACTTAAAGCAAGAAATATACCAATTGTATGGACACTGCATGATTATTTTCTTCTCTGCCCTAATAGTACCTTCTTTTCAAAAGATGGGATATGCGAAGTTTGCAAAGGAGGGAGGTTTTATAATGTTGTATTTAAGAAGTGTAGAAAAGATTCCTATGCTGCCAGTTTTATGGTAATGTTAGAAGAATATGTTCATAGGGTTTTGGGGCTTTTGAAACTTGTAGATTTTTTTATTGCGCCAAGTAAATTTTTAAAGAATAAGATGGTAGAATATGGATTCCCTTCAGATAAAGTTATTCATATTCCTAATTTTATTGACACAAGAGAGGTAGAGAAGTGGAGAAGTGGAGAAGTGGAGAACAAAAATTCTACTTCCTACGTCTTATATTCTGGGCGTCTTTCTTATGAAAAAGGGTTAAAAACTTTGATAAGAGCAGTCTCATTGTGTGATTCTGTAAATTTATGGATTGCTGGAGACGGCCCTCTTAAGGTAGAGTTAGAGGAATTGGTAAAAAGAAAGGTTAAAGATAGGATAAAATTTCTTGGTCATGTTGATAGGGACAAAATACAAAAATTTATATCTAATGCATTATTTATAGTCCTGCCTTCCGAATGGTATGAGAACTCTCCTTATTCAGTCTTAGAAGCTTTTGCTATGGGTAAGCCTGTTGTTGGCTCAAGAATTGGTGGGATACCAGAATTGGTTAAAGATGGAGAGACAGGACTATTGTTTGAGCTAGGTAATGCTGATGACCTTGCAGAAAAAATAGAGTGGATGATTGCGCATGCAAAAGAACGACAAAAAATGGGACAAAGGGCGAGAGCGATGGTTGAAAAGGAATATAATCCTGAGGTGCATTATGAACGGCTGATGGAAATGTACGGGAAGGTAATTACTAAACATGGCAAAACCATTTTTAAAAACCAAACAGGCTTTTATAAGAAAATGATCCATTGATTTAAAATGAGCCCCAAAAAAGAAATATTTCTTTGTGTAGATTGGAAACAATCTAAAAAAGTTAAATTTTGGCTACAAAGCGAACTTGAAAAAATCGAATACAAAGTCACGCTGTTGGACATTCCCAATTACAGTATGAAAAATATAACAGTGCGATGGAGAAAAATCATTCTTTGGTTGCAATACTTCCAACTGGCGTTTCGGGTGTTTTTTCTATCTTCCAGAAAACATCCGGAATGGATAATTGCATGGAATGCAGTAAATGGAGTATTTGTTTGTCTAATCTTTAAGTTGTTTCGAAGAATAGATACAAAAATAGGTGTGCTAAATCTCATTGTACACGATAAATCGCTATTACTTATGTTTTTAAGAAAATTAATTTATACTTATTCTTTAAAAAGAGCGACGTTTATCTCTGTAAATCACACTATCTATGCAACCGGTTTTTCTAAAAAATTTAAGGTTCCTTTAAATAAATTTAAGATACTACAAGATGCGGTAAAATCGGATGAGTTTAATTACACTGGAATAAACAATAGTAATAATTATGATGTTTTTTCAGGGGGTGAAGCTAAGCGAGATTGGGAAACCTTATTTAATGCTGCAGTGTTAAATCCAGAGATATCATTCTGTGTAGTGGCAAGAAGAAAGACATTTAATATAGCTAAAGTACCACCGAATGTAGATTTGCATTTTGACCTTAATTCTGAAGAATTTTATGAGAAAATGAAGAAATCGAAAATTGTAGTATTGCCTTTAAAAGGATCCATGACTGCGGGGCTACTTGTACTCACTAAAGCTATGCTGATGGGAAAAGCAGTTATTGCTACGAAAACTGTAACAACTGAAAATTATATAGTTTCAGGCAAAAATGGTCTATTTGTTGAAGAAGGAGATTATGAAGATCTTGCTCAAAAGATTCATAATTTACTATATAACGAGGGATATCTTATTAATCTAGGACTTGAGGCCAGAAGATCTATCCTTAAAAATCATACTGAGCATAACTATTCTGAAAGCCTTACTTCAATTCTAAAATCGAATGAAAGGCATTGGCATTGTAAGTGAGTTTACCTCTCAAAAAAAATTTTAGAGGATTAACATGGGATAAAATGGAATGTGCTGTGATAACAACTTATCGCTGTAATGCACATTGTCAAATGTGCTATTCATGGAAGCATCCTACCAGGCCCGAGGATGAAATTACACCTGAGATCCTCGATAAAATACCATGTGGTATGAAACGATTAAACATTACAGGTGGAGAGCCAATGCTACGCAACGATATCGAAGCCATTATTGAAGTTCTCAATAAGAAAACAAAGCGCCTCGAGATAAGTACAAATGGATATTTCACTCAAAGAATTATCCAAGTTGCCAAGAAATATCCTAACATCACCATACGTGTAAGTATTGAAGGATTACCAAAACTTAATGATAGATTGATGGGTTTAAAAGATGGCTTTGATCACGGGCTAAGGACAGTTTTGAGACTGAAAGAAATGGGGATAAAAGATGTTGGGTTCAGTATGGTAATCTCAGATAAAAATGTGAAAGATTTACTTGATTTATATCACTTGATGGTATTTATGGATTTAGAATTTGCTACCGCTACTATACATAATTCTTTTTACTTTTTTAAACACGACAACAAGATTGAAGATATAAGTGCTGTTACAGAGGAAATGCAAAAGTTTGTTCGAGCCTTGTTGAGTTCCAAAAGAGAGAGTTTGAGGATGAGGATAAAGGATTGGTTAAGAGCATATTTTAATTTTGGGCTTTTGAACTATATCTATGGAAATGTTCGTCCTTTACCTTGTGTAGCAGGAATCGATTCGTTTTTCTTAGATCCGTATGGTAATGTCTTGGCTTGCAATGGTTCTGATACATCTTGGATCATGGGAAATTTAAAAGAAAAAGACTTTGATGAAATATGGCACAGTGAACAGGCAAGGAGAGTCAGAGAGAAGGTCAAAAATTGTACTAAAAATTGTTGGATGACTGGGACTGCAGTTCCTGCAATGAGAAAACAAATTTGGAAACCCACATTATGGGTTCTTAAAAACAAAATAAGAGACCAGTTAAGAAGAGATGCTGTTTCTTAGCTTATTATGAGAATCGCATTTGTTGGCCAAAAGGGGATACCCGCTACCTTTGGGGGGGTTGAAAAACATGTGGAGGAACTTGCTACGAGGCTGTCTAAAAGAGGACATGAAGTAACTGTGTATTCCCAGTCCCATTATACTAAGGTAAGCGGCTCTTATAAGGGGGTCAGGGTCGTGAGAGTGCCTACCTTGAAGCAAAAGAACTTGGAAATGATAACTTACACCTTTCTTTCTTTAGTACATCTTCTCTTCTCTCACAGGAAAGCAGACATAGTGCATTTCCAGAGTGTTGACCCTGCTATTCTTATGGGACTGGCAAAGCTAAAAGCTAAGGTAGTGGTCACTTCTCATGGGCAAGCGTATCAACGGTCTGGGAAATGGGGAAAACTCGCAAAGGCTTTCTCTAAACTTGCAGAGAGAATTTTTATCCATTTTCCTGATAAAAGAATTGCTGTTTCAAAAATACTGAAGAACTATTATGAGAGTAAATATCACCGGGAAGTAGTTTATATCCCAAATGGTGTAAATATTCCTGCGATAAACAGCTCAAAAGAGATAGAGAAATTTAATCTTATGAGGGATGGATATATATTATATGTGGGAAGACTTATTCCTACCAAGGGTTGCCATTTACTCATTGATGCATATAAAAGTATTAACACCAATAAGAAACTTGTAATTGTTGGTGGTTCCAGTTATTCTAATAAGTACATTAAAAAGCTAAAGGAAAGCGTTGCAGGAAATAGCAATATTTATTTTTTAGGTTATCAATACGGTAAAGTTCTACAAGAATTGTTTGCTAACTGCTCTTTATTCGTATTACCCTCTGAGTACGAAGGATTACCAGTTACCCTGCTTGAAGCGATGAGTTTTGCTAAACCTGTCATCTTTAGCAACATTCCAGAGAATTTGGGGATAGCGGAAGGTTGTGGAGTTTCTTTCATAAATAAAAACAAGGAAGACCTAGCAACCAAGATATTATTTTTACTTAAAAACCAAAAGATTAGTAAAGATTTGGGCAAGAGAGCTATAGAACGCGTTGTACGAGATTATAATTGGGATACAGTAGTGGCTCAGACAGAAAATGTTTACCAGTCTCTTATAGCTATCCGAAAATATAATTAGGAGAGCGAGAAACAAAAGTATTAGCGTGTAATTGACGAATTATTAACTTAATACAGTATTTTGTTAAAAACTATCACGAAAACCCGAAAGAATGAAAACACGAAAAGGATTTAAGCATAAAAATTTTTATTTTTTAAGATTTCGCGTCTTTCTTTTATTTTTGTGATTTCGTGATATTCTGTGTTTAAAATAAGTCTACATAAGGAATAAGAAAGTAAAAACATTAAAATTTTAACAAAGCATTGTTAATAAATAAAGTATTCTATATTTCGCCACGACGAAATTTTTCACAAATCTTGCGGTTCTCAAGGGGCATCGCCTTGTAAAGAAACCTGTTAATTTCCTCTAACCACTCAAGTTTCTGTTCTGGCGGAAGTGCCATGTATTCTTTAAGCTGTTCTTTGGAACGATAGAAATAATACCCACCCCGATTTTCTCGTTTTTTCATTGATGTAAACAGATAATCATAATCAATAATTTATGTTCAGTCTACCTCAATGAGAAGTTTTTTAATTTCCTGTAAATGTTCAATGTCAGATAAGTCCTGTTTTCTTCCTGAGACCTTTTTTAACTCAATCAGATGATTAATAGATATTAAAGGAATTTTTATCTCCCCAGCAGTAACTATTTTTTTATTTTGTTCGGCGATTTCAAATCTTATAGGATTATCTACGAAAATATCTATTGACTCGAACGGTTTAGCAGGATGAAAAAAATTAAAGACAACCATCCCCTTTTCGGCTTGCCACTTTTTTCGTTTTACAGGGTCGGCAAAATCTAATGCTTTTACTGGGACTTTTGGTCTATAGCCCAATTGTTCAATGGCGGTGATTAACTTTTTAAGGTTTTCTGAAGTCATCTCAACCATTAAGTCCAAATCTGCTGTTGCTCGTGGGATACCGTAAAGATTGACTGCAATACCACCAATAACGAGGTAACGTACCTTGTGCTTGTTTAATTCACGGAATACAGCTTCGTAATACATTAAAATAACTTTATCATAGAAAATGCTTTATGTCAACTTTTAAGAATTATGGATAAAAAAAACTGTTATTAATTCGTCAAGATGTTAAATTTTTATTACATCAAAATGTTAAAATTTTACTCCGTATGGCACATATCCTCTTTTGCTCAAAAATTCCTCTATTTCCTTATGTGACTTGTTTTTAGACATTTTTGTAATATGGATTACTTTGTTTTGATAAAGGATATATATCCTATCATCCTCAAGTAGGCACACTTCTACTTTACATTTAGCGTACGAAATCTTATATTTAGACGGTGGGAGCTGTATAATTTCTCCATTAAACCGGATAGTATTATCGTTATTAACTTCTCGCTCATATTTCTTACAAAAATTGAGCTCTTTTAATGCCCTATCTATATGAGTTCCTTCTTGCTCCACTGCTACATTTACATGCAATCCTCCATATCTTGTAGTCTTAAATTGAGAAGCTTTGTCCACATATAAGGCATAAAAAGTCCTTTCTTCTCAATAAATGGTAACCAATTATGCTCAGATGAATCCATT
>JASEGA010000009.1:0-60714 GCA_030018315.1 bacterium
TAGTGCCACAAGTCCCAAGCTTAACCACATCGTATCCTTTAAATTTACTAAACTCTAAATCCGCTGGACTAAACTTAAGCTCCCTAACAATCTCACCTGCAAATCCTGGGATGGCTAAAAGAAAAGCCATAGCTACCATCCCAATCTTTCGGGTTTGAGCCCTCAAGGGCGAAGTCTTCATACTAACGCATTTCTTCATAACACACCTCCTTTGGAACCACAGATACACACGGATGAAGACACAGAAATTACACAGATAATAAATCTGTGGTCATCAGTGTTCCTCTGGTTATTACCTTGCATCATTCATTAATAATATAGATATTAGCAATCTCTTGATATTTTTTAATAAGTTCCTCGTCAAACCCAGTTGCTTCTTTAATTTCCTCTATACTATATCCCTTGGTAAGCAGCGCCTTGACTTCATTATAGCCATCTACATATTGAGCAAATCCACCAGTGTTAAACCCAAGAACTTCATTAAGTCTTGGTTTTAGAGATTCGTCACTTGCAATCAAATCCATTATATTTTTGTATTTTTGGGACTCTTTTCTCAAGTCGTTTTTTGTTCCTGAGAGCCTTAAATAAGTTATTAAACAATCCATTGCCTCTTTTAGTAAACCAAGTTTAGCATAAAGCCAGGCTAAATTGAAGTAAACTGTCTCATTATAGGGACTGATTCTCAATATCTTCCTGTAAGCTGCTATCCCATTTTCAAATAACCCCTCATCCGCATAAAGGGCAGCTGAACAAAGATACTCCTGAATAGCATTCTCTAATTCTTCTATCATCACATAAGCATTTCCAATAAGCTCGTGAATATCTGGTTCACCGTTTTGTAAATCAATCTCGCTGTAAATTGAAATTGCTCTCTCATACTCACCTTTTAAAAGGTGAGTTCTTATCCCACATTCAATTTGAGTCCTATCAAACATCATTATGTTTATATAGCAAATTCCGTGTCAGAACCTATGTTAAAAACAAAAAAAACACTTTTAGAATCCTCTTTATGGTTGGTGCATAACCATCTATGAAGTCTATGATAACTTCTACCCGCTATGTATCTACTGGACTAATTTAAGTAAAAATAGGACATTTTTTGTCCTAAATGATTTAACGGAGGGTCAAATTTTGGTATATGACTATATCCCAGATAATAGGACAATTTTTGTCCTATTTTGTGTAGATGTTACTTTTTATCTATGTGGTGGATATTTATTAACCGTCTAAGGTGACGAGGAGAGAATCCAAGTTCTTTTGCTGCATGAGTTACATTGCCACCGTGTCTTAATAGTGCATCACGAATATATGCAATTTCAGCTAACTTTTTAGCTTCCCTTTTTGTTTCTTTTAAAGACACTCCCTTTACGACTCCTTTTAGTGGGATTACCTGTTCCTTTGCAGTAGTAAGCAGGAAATACTTAGTGGAAAGCATTGCTTTTGTGACTATATTGGTATTGGTAAAAATTACTATTTGCTCAATCTCATGTTCAAGTTCTCTGATATTACCTGGCCAGTTATAGGAAAGTAGCAAATCCATTGCCTCCTTTTGGAAGCCTTTAATACTTTTGTTGTGAATTACACAATATTTTTTTAGGAAATGCTGTGCAAGTAAGGGTATATCACTCTTTCGCTCCCTGAGAGGAGGCAGATTTATCTTGACCACCGCTAAGCGATAATACAAATCGCTACGAAATCTGCCCTCATTTACTTCTTTTTCAAGTTCTTTATTTGTTGAGGTAATAATACGAACATCTACTTTTTTTGATGATACCCCACCTACAGGTCTTATCTCTTTATCTTCTAATACTCTCAACAATTTTGCCTGTATTCCAGAAGTTAAATTAGTAACATCATCTAAAAACAGAGTGCCACCATTGGCTTCCTCAAATAACCCCCTTTTTGTACTTATAGCTCCTGTAAATGCACCCTTCACATAGCCAAATAGTTCGCTTTCTAACAGAGTTTCTAGTAAAGCACCACAAGCAATGGCAACAAATTTTTTATCCTTCCGCTTACTATTTTGATGTATAGTTCTTGCAACTAATTCCTTGCCTGTCCCTGTCTCCCCTGTGATTAAGACTGTAGTATCTGTGTCAATTACTTTATCTAAAAGATTATATAACTCTTGCATTTTGGGATGTGTACCAACTATATTCTCAAATTTATACTTTACCTCTACTTCTTTTTTAAACTCATAAACTTCTTTTGAAGGTTTCTCTATTTCTTTAAGACGATTAATTGCTAAAAGAATATTTTCCTTAAGTGTCCCGACAGGTCGGGACTTTAGTTTTTCTAACCAGTTCAAAGCACGCTCATCACCAATATTTACTAACCCCTCTATCACCCATCTCTGTATGGATTCGTCTTTTAGTTCAAACAATGAAGTAAGAGTATCAAATGCAGGGCTTCCAATCTGTGATAGTATAAAAATAGCATATCGGGGTTCAATTTTGAGTTTAATAGCAGTAACAAGCCAACCCAGTTCGCATCTGCAATTTTTAATCAAAAAAGGCTCCCACTCATATTTTCTTGCAAGGTTTAGTGTCAGTTTCATATAGTGTTTCAACTTTTGCTCTTCTCTTGGAACAGCTTTTTTCAAATAGAGTAAAGAAAGCCAAAAGTAGACCTGCATTAAATCGTACTTAACTCCAATGTTTTTAATTATAGAAAGCGAGCTTAACAAAATGGTTTCAGCCTTTTTGAAAACTCCCAATGCTATTTCAATCTTACCCTTCGTCAAAAGAACTTGTGCAAACAGTAGATCTTCACCACTTTCCTTGGCAAATCTCAATGTTTTGTTAATGTATTGCTCTGCACGATAGAAATCGCCTTGTAGTAGGTATAGTTTGGCAATGCCTTCCAAGCAGTCAACTTGTTTCTGTTTCTCCTTAAGTCTCAGATTGAGTGTTAATGCCTGCTGATACTTTCTCATTGCTTCTTCATATTTTCCTGTTTCACCCAACATCTCACCCATTATTGTGTAAGCGTGGACCAATCCTCTTTGGTCATTGAAATCTTTACAAATTTGGATGCCTCTCTCGACTAATTTCTCACATTGAGCACTGTCTCCTTTTTCCAATGAAATGACAGCCATATTATTATAGGTGGCTCCTGCCCAGGGAAGAAGAGCTTTATTATATATTTTCAATATGTCCTTATATATCTCTTCTTCACGATTAAAATCACCTTGATAATGATAGAGTACTCCCAGGTTGTGTAGTAACATAGCTTGAAGGTATGGCTTTTCTATTTTTTTACATAAAGAGAGTGCTTTATTTAGAGTTTTAATTGCTTCTTTAATCTTACCTTGTCTTTGCAAAGCCCCCCTTATCGTATTCAATATATTTGCTTTAAGAAAGTATTCCTTTTGGGGTGCCAAGCGGAGGGCATTTTTCTCAATCTCTAGTCCTTTGTCTATATTTCCTCCAATAATAGTAATTGCTCCAATCCAATGGAGGGCATAGCATGAACCGAGCTTGTCATTTCTCTCAGTAAAGAGCTTCTCTGCTTTCCTTAACAAATACATTGCTTTATCCCATTCACTCCACCTATAAAGTATTCTTCCCTTGTAAGCTAAAAGCCAAGGCCGATTAACTCTCAGATCGGCTGGTAAACTATTTATCCAGCTGTTAACTGCATCTGTCTTTCCTTTATCAATCATATCTACTGCTACTTTTTCTATAAGGGCTGCTGCTTCCTCCCATTGCTCTGAAGCAAGCCAATATGAAATTGCGCTTTCTATATCATCTACTTGAGTAAAATATCTGGCTGCTTTCCTGTATAAATCTCTAATCAGCTCTTTACTTAAAGTCTCATTTAACTGGTCTATCAAGAACTTTCTAAAAAGTGGATGATACTTAAAGACTTTCTTCTCACCTAGAGTAATGGAAATGAAAAGATTAAGCTTCATCAATGAATCTAACATTTCAGCCGAATTACTTATTCCAAGCAAATTATTTAATAGCTCAGGCTCCATAGATTCTAAAATAGATGATTTAAGTAGAAAAGACTGTAGTTTCTCCGGTAGTTTCTGTAATATCTCATTACCAAAGTATTCAAACACCTTTTCACCAGCCTTTGAGTAGACATCTATCACTTCATCAGGCTTTTTATAGCTTAATTCTTGTGATACAAATTGGAGTGCAGTAATCCAGCCTTTGGTATATTCCTCAAGTTTATTCAACTCTACCTCGGGAACCTCTGTATGGTAAATATCTTTAAATAGGGCTTGCGTTTCTTCCTGTGTGAATTTGAGTTCTTCCTTTTTAACTGTAAACAATTGCTGTTTTGCATCTAACTTTGCTAACTGGAAAGGAGGATAAGTACGAGTTGAAATAATTAAATGCAAATTGGGGAGCTGATGCTCAATGAGATAATTTAATGCATTGTTTATTAACTTTGATTCACTAACCTCCTGATAGTCATCTATAAATACGAAAAGCTCATCCTTTAAAGTATCCAGAAGTTCATTGATAAAAGTACCTATTACCATCTCAACATTAACAGATGCAATATTTTTAATCACAATTTTTGTTTTATTACCAAAATTTGGATAAGCTTGGACAATACTTTCTACAAGATAAGACATAAACACTATAAGGTCGGTATCTCCTTTATCCACAGTATACCATGCTCTTCTATGTTGTTCAATCTCTGAAGCCAAATCTGAAATTAGAGTTGTCTTCCCATATCCGGCATCAGCTGAAATTAAAATAAGTTTCTTATCAAGATTAGTGCGAAGTAAGTCTAACAGTCTTTGTCGTTTAAGTATATTTTTACCAAGCTTTGGTGGAGTAATCTTTGTCTTTACAATCAAACCTTCCATCGTATTTCAATGTAATCTTTTAGAAATTTATTACACAATGGGTTAATTAGCAAGAGAAAATTTTGTAATGTTTCCTTTTCAAGCTAATTTTGGAAGTTTTACTGTAAGTATCCCATCTTTTAAATACGCTTTAACACGGGACACATCTATTTTCGTTGGTAGTTTAATTAATTTTGAAAACTTGCCATAATTTATTTCACTCTGATAATAGATACCTTCAACCCTTTTGTTAAATCCAGTAATTTCTACACTTTTAGGTGTAGCTACAAGATTTATGGTCTCTTTATCAACCCCGGGTAATTTAATCAGTAACTCAATCTGTTTTTTCTTCTCTATAAGCTCTACAGGTGGAAATCCGGCATATCTAACACTTACTTTAACCTTATGAGTCTCCCATTCCTGTCTTAATGCTCGATGTAGTGATTCGTGAATTACGGATGGGACATCGTAAAATTTTACTGTGTGATAAAGTGAGAGAGTCATTTTTAATGTATTTACAATACTCCTACATCTTTGGCATATGCTTAAATGTTTTTCTAATTCACTGCATACAGAAGGAGTGAGGGTACCATCAACATATTCTGATATCCATAATAAGACTTGCGAGCATTCCATTTTACATCCTCTTGAAATAAGCTGATAGCTTTTCTCGTAAATATAATCGTGCACGATGTAGTCTTGACTTAACAGCTCCTATTGAGATTCTGAGCACTTTTGCAGTCTGAGAGTTAGAAAGCCCTTCTACATCTCTTAAAACAAACACTGTCCTATATTGGGCTGGAAGCGATTTAATCATCCTATCCATAACTCTTTTTAATTCCTCGTGTTCAAGAATGGCTGCCGGATTTTTTGACCAGTCCATAATTTCCTTGCTGGTAGTAAAGGGTCGGTCATCAAGTGAAACTATCTGTGGCTTTCTTTCTCTAAACTTCATAAGACAAGCATTTGTGGCAATCCGATATATCCATGTAGAAAAACTTGATTTTTCTTTAAATCTATCAAGTGATTTAAAAGCAGACATAAATGTATCTTGTAAAACATCCTTTGCATCCTCTCGTGAGCCCAGCATTTTGTAAGCAAGGTTATAAACTTTTGTTTCGTACCGATTGACTAGTTCCTCAAATGCTTTAAAATCGTGCCTCTTTGCTTTTTTCACAAGAGTGCTATCAGATACTTTTATCACTACTACTTCTTCTTTTCCCTTACTTTACTCTCATATTGCTTTATCTTTCTTTTAGCTTTGTCCATACAAGAATTAATTGCTTTATACATATCGTAATCTTGCTCTTTTACCAATAATGTAGGTGCTTTACTTAATTTTATTTGAATTTCAGCTAAATTCCTTGCCCCTTCGCGAGCAAGGACAGTCTCTACTTTTAACACTCGTTTAGAAAACTTTTCAAGCTTAGCTAATTTTTTATTGATGAGGTCCTCAAGAACCTTGGATGGCTCAAAGTGTCTCCATGAAATGTTTACTTGCATAATCCCTCCTGTTTTATTCTAAGTCACTGGTAAATTTAGTGCCATAACCCCGATTTATTGGGACAAAATCCTTTAATATATAAGGGCTTACGGATTCTCACCTATTACACCCCTGTTTGATTCCACCTGGTAGTTTTGGGTCTCCTGACTCAAAATTACCATTTTTGGGCAGGTCAGGAGACCTGCCCCTACCCATTTTTTCTCATCCCATTTACCAGTCCCTATTCTAATAGCTCAGGATTGACCCATTTCCTATAATTTGGGTCTGTTAACTCCTCTTTTATACTTGAATAAATAAGTTCATACCTTCCACAACTTAACTTATCAACGAAAATAAAAACTATACCCCCCTTACCAAAATAAATCCACTTCTCGCATGGTCTATAAATAGGGTCAGCAGGATATTGTTCTACTTCATCAGGTTTTCCATATTTTATCCAAATCTTACCCATATCAGAGTTTCTTCCTATTTCACCTGCTGAAGAAAAGTGGTTATCTGCATATTTAACACGCTCTATAAAAGTATGAAAGAATGGTCTTTCTACTCTTTTCCAGAAATTAATAAGGAACTCCATCTTCGCATCCTCAGGTAAGCTATTATAAAAAGCGAGCTCTTCCGGTTTTGCAATGTATTGAATCAAATCGTAATACTTTAATTCTTCATCTGTTAATTTAAATTCATTTTCTTCTTTTTTAAGACTTTCTACTACAAAAAATGTTTTCTCTTTACTTACAATTTTATCTCCTTGGGAGACTTCAATTTTTAAAATGTAAGTCCCCTCTTCAAACGCTATGATGTTTATGCCACCAGTCTTTGCAATATCTACTGAGGTTGGAAATATGGAATCAGATGGTAGTTCCTTAACTATATCACCAAATTCATTGAGAATAGAGTATTTTATCTCATATTTACTTTCTTTTTTCAAATTGTAAATCTCATTATAGGCGTAAAGGATAGGGTATCGTGCACCAAATGTGGCTTGAGGATTTGGAATTACTTGTAGTCCATTTTTTACAAACTTGCCATTTCCCTCTACTTGTTCAATATTGGTAGCTAATTCAATATCTGATAAATAAAGAGTAGTGTCTTGAGGTTCAATCTTAACTGATTTTTGAATAATTTTTTTGTTTTTACCCTCTATCTCAAGCTCAACATTATATTCACCCTCACGCAGAAATAAATCTAACTCATCTAATGCATGAAGGTTACGCAATTCTGCCTGCTCATAAGAATTGATGTAAGAGATTCTATCCCATTCTTTATAAATTTCATTTTGGCCCAAAGAATTAACTCTCATCTTTATTTTAAAATTGGATTTGAGAACTCCTTTTTCTTCTTCATAAGAAAGCTCAGAATAAGGTATACTTACATAAATTTCACATAAAGTAAGATTGTTTTCAGCTTTAAATCGAGCTATATCTACAGATAGCTGGGATAGAATGATTAAAAGAAAAATTCCCATTATATTATTATAATATAACTTTTAATCTTAACAAAGTCAAGAATAATTCTTGACATTTACAAAATAGATATAGTATAATAAAAATGAGGATAAATGCTTCGTCACCGTTCAGCTATTAAACGTGCCAAGCAAGACAAAAAAAAGAGCTTGAGACACAAGAAAATTAAATCTGCAATGCATGCTATAATAAAAAAAGCGAAGAGGTCTAAAGCTGACGATGATTTAAGAAAGGCTTACTCTGTTATTGACAGAGCTGTTAAAAAGGGAGTGCTACATCCAAATACTGCTGCACGCAAGAAATCAAGGCTTGCAAAATTTATTCTCAAAGAAGTTGCTACAAAAGTTGTTAAAAAAGAGACGAAAAAAACTTCAGAACCAGAACCTCCGAAAGAAGCCTAATAGATTTTTAATCAAGTATTTTAAAAAACCCGCATGTCTTCTTGCATAGCCACACCAAAAATAGCATTATAGGAACCTCTGTTAAGACACCAACTACTGTAGCTAACGCAGCACCAGAATTGACTCCAAACACTGTTGTTGCAACTGCAATAGCTACCTCAAAGTGATTGCTTCCAGCTATAATTGCAGTTGGGGCAGCATCTTCATAGCCTATACGGATAATTTTGGCTATTATGTAGGTGAGCACAAAGACGATTAAAATATTGATAAATATTCCAGCTGTAATCATTGCAATGGCAAGAGGCAATTCAATAATGATATATCCTTGAAGGCTGAATAGGACTATAAGTGTAATCAAGAGAGCGATAATTGCTACAGTTTGTAAAGGAACGACGAGCTTTTTCTCAAACCATCCTAATCCTTTTCTCTTAATTGTTACTGTTCTTGTAAAATATCCTGCAATAAGTGGTATACATATATAAATTATTACTGAAAATGCAATGGTCTTCCAAGGAATTGGAATCCTTGACATTCCAAGTAGTAGTCTGGCTAATGGTGCATATAGGAATACCATTGACAAAGAGTTAACTGCACACATTAGTAAGAGTATGTCCCACATTTCCTTCTGCAAGATAACTCCACATCAATACCATAGCAGTACAGGGAGCTACACCAAGTAGAATCATCCCTGCCCTGTATTGAAGAGCTGTTTCAGGGGATAGGAATCTTTTAAATATTACACCGAGGAATAACCATGCAAAAAATGTCATTGTAAATGGCTTTATTCCCCAATTAGCAATTAATGTTGCAGCTATCGGTTTTGGTGTCTTACCTGCCCTTATTACACGCCTAAAGTCTATCTGTACCATTACCGGATATATCATCCAGAAGAGACAAATACCAACAGGTATAGAGATATGAACTATTTCTAATTTACCTGATATGTTAGATATCTGTGGAAATATTCTACCTAAGCTTATTCCTGCAATTATACAGAGTGCCACCCATAAACTAAGATACTTCTCCCATATTCCAAGTTTTCTTTTCTCCGGCATTTTTCCCATTAGTTTACTATCTAGTTTTCTCACAGAGGGTTCCATATACCTCAAGGATTGCTATAGAAAATATCCTTAATATTCATTTGTTCATTAGCCATAATTTTTCTTCTTCAAGCACTCCAGATTAGATATATTCCACCCAGAATGACAAGAACGCCGCATATCCTCTTAACTATTATTGCACCTTTGGACACTTCACTCCAGTTCAGATAGTGCTGTGTTATTTCTGTAAAGCTTCCAGCAAAAACGATTACTGAACAATGACCAACGCCATAAACAATAAGACCAGTGATTAATCCTATTATGGCGATAGTTATTAAGATGCCCAAAGCAAAAAGTGTTGCTATAAGAAATGCTCTTTTGGTCGAAATTCTACCCTGCCCATCAATAAATCCGACAATTAAAGGAATGCTCGCCAAGTGACAAGGACTCATCAAGATGCTTATTATACCCCAGATAAAAGCACCCCCAAGAGCAATGATTGGCGTTGCTTGAATGGAGGTAGATAACGATTCAAGTATCGTTCTTATCATTTTACACCCATCTCTTTAAGTTTTTTCTTTATTGCTTCCTTGTCCATAAACCCCTCATGTCGGTATACCTCTTTTCCATCCTTATCAAAGAATATCTGAGTGGGGATAACTCTTATTTTATATTTACGAGTAACCGCCATATACTCATCAATTTCTATTATGAGGATTTCAACTTTGCCTTTATACTCTCCCTTCAGTTCATCCAGAATCGGCTCCATCATCTTGCAGGGGACACATATACCCCTTCCAAAATCTGCGAGCACCGTCTTCCTGTCTTAAGGGCCTCATCCAGTGGATTTTTACCTAATTTTGCTTGCTCTTTTTTAATCCATTTATCATTTCTCTTTATCTGTGCTTTAGATTTTAATCCCTCTATCTAACCCTCAAATATTTTCTGCTGTTTCCCCTACTTAACCATAGGCTCCAGCTGATATCTTGTCGATCCAAAGGTTCTGCCTCCAAATTCGTTCTTGTGCTCTTCATAGAAATTTTTTATCTCAGCCTCTGAAACCCTAACCGTGTCAATTACACTTTCTATCAAGTTTTGAATCAGAATATTATCACTGCTACCCTCAATATTTTTTCTTTTTGCTTCCTGAATCAGAATCTTTCTAATTATGAGTTCTTCAAGAAAGCCTATCTTATCACTCTCATAGATAGACTTCTGTTGTGGAGGAAGATTATTTAGCTCTTTATCAAATTCTTTCATAGTAACTCTTTCACCATTTAGTTCAGCAAGTACTACATTCAGAGCATCCGTTTTCTTATTACAACCTGCCAAAAAGCTAATGCCAAAGATTAAAATTGCCCATCTTTTAAACATATCCCCCCTTTTTATGTTTTAATAATACCATTTAGAAGAATTTTAATAATAGGCTGCCTCCTGTCGTTGGTATAGAGTTGCAAATTCTCACGCACAGAACCTTGTGGAGCATCCGACTTCGGCTCCAATGTTATCCTGTATATCTCTTTTTCCACCTCTTGTTTTAAAAGCAGTATTTTGGCTACAAAATATCCTAATTCATCCTGGACCTTGTTAATACCAAATCCTATTCTCATTCCTTTATTCAATGTTATTTCAAAAACTGCCGAGTCCCCTTGATGAACCTCAAAAGCACATTCTTCTGGTGATATCTCAATTTTGCCAATAACTGTACCAAAAACAGGTACCTCGATTACAGGCTGTATCTTGCTATTAGTGTAGATTCTCAACTTCTCAGAAAATCTACCTTGAGGAGCAGTGGGACTCAAAGTTACAGTAATTTTCAACTCCTTCCTTGTCTCCTTCAGAATATTTTGACTTATTTAGAGCAAACTCTTTCGAGCTAATTTCCAATCCCTTTACCTTCAGTTTCTCAAGTGCCTCAGGATGCACTGTCAACTTCTGATAGGCACTCTCACCTTCATAAATTTCGCCAAAGTCTATCATTGCAGGATTAACTTCTACATCAACCTTAACAATTCCAGTTATCTCCAGTGTAACTATAGGCTCATTAGGGTCGTTTGAATGCACATAGATTTTCTTTGTTATCCTTACTTTGAAATTTTTTGAATTAAAAGTTGCCTTAATCTCTCCAGTCCCACCCGGTTCAATCTCTTTTGAAGTAAGACTGACAGCAGTGCACCCACAAGAACTTCTAATATTTTTAATCTTTAGAACTCCTTGCCCAATATTTTTAAACTTGTAAATATGAATGACTGTGGCTCCTTCATACACAGTTCCGAAGTCAAAAACTTTTTCATCAAATTGGATATCCGGAAGATTTTCCTCAAAAGTCTCTAGAGTTTGCATTACCTTCTCCCTTTCCTCTTGTCTATAGATTGTTGCCATAATAAGCCCAATGACAACTGAAAATAACGCTGCTCCAATAAATCTTGCTGCTCCCAAATCATATCCAAAAAGTCTTGCAGAATACACGATAGCCAAAATATTTATGGCAGGACCAGAATAGAGAAATGCAACAGCTGGAGCTATGCCTGCTCCTCTTTTATAAATTCCACCAAAAAGTGGCAGAACTGTGCATGAACAGACTGCAAGTATTGTTCCCGAAACTGACGCAACGCTGTAAGATAACTATTTTCTTGCCTGAGCACCAAAATACTTAAGCACTCCTGTCTGAGAGACAAAAACACTAATTGCGCCAGCAATAAAAAATGCAGGCACCAAACACGAAAGCACATGAGCCGAAAGATAATCTATCAATGCACTAACTCCACCTTGCAATAATTTTACCCGCATCTCTCTTATTTATTGCTTAATTTGACAGCTTTACTTAATCTCTTTCTATCCTCTCTTATTTTGGTGTCTTTATTAAGCCAACCCATTAGTAGTGCTTCTATAGATTTACAGTATTTATTGTTAAAGTTTTCGTTGATTGAATAATGTATCCAAGCTCCCTTTCTCTCGCTTATCACAAAACCTGCTTCTTCAAGGATGCCAAGATTTCTTGAAGCTCTCGTTTGTGAAATATTCAATGCTTGCATCACTTCACAGACACAAAGACTTCCCTTGTCTAAAAGCAACTTAATCATCCTAATTCTTGTCTCGTTAGATAAAGCCTTAAAAACTTTTATCAGTTCACGCAACTTTTATCACCTCCAAATTATATATTCAAATATGTGCATATATTAATAAAAGGTTTTAAGGTTGTCCACATTTTTTAAGAAATTTGGCGGTTTATTTGAAAATAGGAAGTATAGATAGCTTTCTAATACTTTCAATCCCAGCTATTAGAGTGAAGACTTCATTTTTATATTTCTCATAATCTTCAAGTTCTTTTCCTTTCAAAGGTTTAATAGAAGGTGGATTTAATTTAAGTGGGTTTATCCAAGTTCCATGTTTCTTCAGCTTAAAGTCAAGGTGAGGACCTGTTGACAGTCCTGTTGACCCCACATAACCAATTATTTGACCCTGACTTATAGACACTCCATTTTTAATCCCTTTCCCAAATCTGGATAAGTGTCCATAATATGATTCAAATCCTCCCGTGTGGCGCACAATTACTTGCCTTCCAAATCCACCTCTCCAGCCAGCAAAAGTTACCTTTCCGCTACCTATACTTCTGACAGGTGTCCCTGTTGGAGCTGCATAGTCTACTCCAAGATGTGGTCTAAATATGCGTAATATTGGATGAAATCTTGAGTAAGAAAACTTGGACGATATTCTTACATAACTAATAGGCGATTTTAGAAATAATTTTTGTAAAGCTTTCCCATTTAGGTCGTAATAGCCAGGTCTTACTTTTGGATAATAAACTCCTGTAAATTCCTTATTTCCTAAGATATAACGAGCCAACAATATTTTACCATATCCTACAAATCTATCGCCTATAAATTCTTGCGTAGTAAATATCTCAAAAGTATCTCCATTTCGTGTATCAGTATTGAAGTCGATGTCCCAAGTAAACACTCCTTCAGCAAATTCATATACAAGTTGAGGTGTTCCCCCAACTTTAAGTAGTGCATCCCATAGAGAGCCAGTCTCAATAGTTCCTTTTAAATAAATAAGCACTTTTCTGGGTTGCAATCTTGAAACTTGAAATAGACTATCAATAATCCAAGTAGCTTTTGGCTGTTCATATCTAAGTTCTATAAATTTGTTATCTCTCATGGTGATATATAATTTATCACCCGGTTTACATCTTTTTAAATTTGTTTCTTTACCGAGAGCTGATACTATTTTAGCTACAAGCTCATTTGAAACTTTCTTTGAGATAAGAACCCCAGCTATATTATCACCGGGTTTCAGGATATAGGGTTGAAGCCCTACCAAAATAGAAAACACCAAAATCAAAAACATTTAGCTTATTATACACACAGATTTTCATTTTTCAAGTAATTTTTGATAAAATTTGGCTTGACATTTAAATTAATTAGGATTATATATTGAATTGATGGAAAAGATTCAAAATGTTAGGAAAGGCACTACTATAAAATTAGAGGACGAACTCTTTGTCGTTTCAGATTTCTCGCATGTTAAACTTGGACGGGGAGGTGCCTTTGTTCGGCTTAGGATAAAAAATCTACGTACAGGAGCAGTACTTGAGCGTAATTTGAGTCCTGATGATGAGGTAGAAATTGTGAGAATTGAAGAAAAGCCGTCTCAGTATATCTATAGGGAAAGTAATTTCTATTACTTTATGGACCAAGAAACCTATGAGCAAATAGCGTTGGATTCAAAACTTTTGAATAATGTTTTAAAATACTTAAAAGAAAATGAAGTCGTAAGAATACTTCTTGTCAATGGTGAGCCAATTGGAGTAAAGCTACCAAACTTTTGTAAGCTTAGGGTAGTCTCCACAGAGCCACCTATAAAGGGAGCAAGGGTAGCTAGTGGGCTTAAACCTGCAAAGTTAGAGACTGGTGTTACCGTAAATGTTCCTCTATTTATAAATACGGGCGATATAGTAAAAGTAGATACAAGGACTGATGAGTATATAGAGCGTGTAGGATAAATGGTAATCGATTGCAAGCAGATAGCTAATTTAATTGAAGAAGAAATAAAGCCAGACGCTCAGAGGCTCAAACCAAGATTGGGTACAATAGTAGTTGGGAGTGATGAAGGTACTTTGTCATATATGAAAAGTATTAAGAAAGTTGGTGAAAGGATTGGAGTTTTGGTAGATATAATAAATTTATCAGAATCTAAGATTGATGAACTTATAGACTTAATTAAGAATTTAAACCTAACCGCAGATGGTATTCTTATAGGAAAGCCTCTCCCAAAGTGGGTTGATGAAAGCAAACTCGTGGACACAATCTCACCATCAAAAGATATTGACTGTATGCATCCAGTTAATTTAGGTCGTCTATTTCTCAATAAACCATTATTTTGCCCTTGTACTCCTGAGGCAGTAATTGAGATTTTGAACCGTAGCCAAATTGGGGTTTCGGGTAAGGATGTCGTAATAATAGGTAGAAGTGATATAGTCGGTAAGCCACTTGCAATTATGTTAATGCAGAGAGGAGTAGATGCCACTATAACTGTATGCCATACAAAGACTAAAGATATTGAGGCTCATACTAAGCATGCAGATATACTAATAGCAGCTGCGGGACAGCCAAGATTCGTGAACACTCAAATGGTAAAAGAGGGTGCAGTTGTGATAGATGTAGGTATAAATGTTGAAAATGGTAAAATTGTTGGTGACGTAGATTTTGATGAAGTGTCAAAAATTGCATCTTGGATAACCCCAGTCCCAGGAGGGGTTGGTTCTGTTACTAGTCGTGTTTTGATGAGGAATGTAGTGAAAGCAGCAAAATTAAGAGCTAAAAATTAGCCACAGAAGGACACAGAGAAATACAGATTTTGTGAAATTGACAGGGATAAAGCAAATAAATGGTGTTCCTATTGATGTCCTTATTTAGGTCCGATGAAAAGAGCAGTGTATTACTATTTGTGGGGAGAGTGTGCTGAGATGGTAATAGCTCCTCAGGTAGCTTAGGTAGAAGGTACGACTGCACTAATATACTTTGATACTGATAGGTTTCATTATTTCATAGTACTTTGTTAAAAATGGGTGTAAAATTATATATAAGTCATTGTAATTCATAAAGTTAAACATGATTGGTAATAAAATTCCAAATTCCAAGCACCAAATCTCAAACAAATCCCAAATTCTAAATTCAAATTTTCAAGACAGGTTTGGAATTTGGGACATTGGGATTTTGAAATTGTTTGGGATTTGGGATTTGAAAATTGGGATTTTAAGCTACTGAGGCTTTTCTTGAGACAGAGTAAAGAGATAGGTGCAATTTTCATATGAGATTTAACAAAGGGCTGTTTTAATTCTTGGTTTGGATGAAGAACCTTATTGGGGAATCTACAAAGGCATTTTATGAAGCAAAACATAGAAATGATGTTTCTATCATTCCAAGAATGTTATCGTGTTTTGCGAAAAAAATAAGTATTACTTGATGGTCATCAGCAAATATCATATATGGATGATAAATAGCAAGGAAGAAATAATAGAAACTTCCTCTATTCTGGGAGACTTGGGAAAATCTGTTGGGTTCAATATAGTTGAGGTTATTGAACATGGTCTATCAAAAGCAGATAAAGGTAAAATTGGGGTTGAAGATATATTGGTTTTTCAAAAGTAATTAAATGATGAAAGTATATACTGTATCAGAGCTTACGATGGCAATAAAGGACTTGATTGAAGGTAGCTTCCCCCCTATTTGGGTTGAGGGTGAAGTGACAAATTATAGGCCATCTGCCTCCGGTCATCTTTATTTTGACTTAAAAGATGAGGTTGCATTAATTCAGTGTGTTATGTGGAGAGAGAATAGGATGCTCACTACAATTGAAATAAGTAATGGTAAAAAATTACGAGTTTATGGTGAATTACAGGTCTACGCTAAAGGGGGTAGGTACAACTTAAATATTAGTAGAATATATCCTGTAGGAATTGGTGAGTTACAGATTAAGTTTGAAGAGTTAAAGCGTAAACTGCAGGCATTGGGGTTATTTGATATCTCGCATAAAAAACCGATACCCGAATTTGCTGAAAGAATAGGTATTGTCACTGCCCTTGACGGCGCTGCAATTAAGGATGTAATTAACATAGCCAAGAGAAGGTATAATGGCATAGAGATAGTTGTCCGCCAATCAAGAGTCCAGGGTGATGGTGCTGCATATGAGATTGCTCAAGGGATTAACGAATTTAATGAATATGGGGATGTAGATTTAATTATTGTCGGCCGTGGTGGTGGCAGTATTGAAGACCTATGGGCTTTCAATGAGGAGATAGTTGCCTATGCAATATATAATTCAAAAATACCTGTTATCTCAGCTGTCGGGCATGAAGTTGATTTCACTATTGCTGACTTTGTCGCAGATTACAGAGCACCTACACCATCGGCAGCAGCTGAGATTGCAGTTAAGGATGCCAGTGAGTTATTGGAAAACATAAGTATCATGGATAAGAGAATTAAACACGGGCTAACAAAAAGGGTTAATCAACTTAATGAGAAACTTATCTCTATTAAAAGGAGCTACGGGATTAAAAGACTTAAGAACTTAATTTATCAAAAATGGCAAACAATTGATGAGTTTCACCATAGATTAAGCCCAGCATTTGTCCAACCATTAGTTCAAAGGAAGACTGAACTCAAATTCTTAATCCAAGAGCTTGAAAGGGAGGCTATACAATTTATTAACAACCGTAAAAATGATGTTGTGAGAATAGAGGGTGAGCTATCAGGAATTAATCCCAAAGCCACGTTAAAACGTGGTTATAGTATATGCTATAAACTACCGCAGAGGAAGGTTGTTACAAGTAGCAAATTATTGTCAAAAGAAGACGAAGTAGAGATTGAGTTTCACAAAGGTAAAGCAAAATGTGAGGTACTTCAGATAGAGAACTAAATATGAAGTTTGAAGAAGCATTAGAGAGACTTGAGCAAATTGTAGATATACTTGAGAGGGGTGAAGTATCACTTGATGATTCACTAAAGTTATACGAGGAGGGTCAATCTCTAATTAAGTTTTGTAAAGAGAAGCTTGAAAAGGCAGAAGCTAAGGTAAAGGAACTCGTAAAGGGTGAAAAAGAAGGATTTAAACTAAAAGAGATAAAACTTGAGCAGGATAAATGATGGCGGAAAATAAATTCTGTAACTTAAGAGAAAATGGAATATAAATATTTGAGTCATATTAATTCTCCACAAGACCTTAAGTCTTTATCTATTAAAGAGTTAAAAGAGCTTGCACATGAGATTCGAGAGGAGATAATACATACTGTCTCCAAGACTGGTGGCCATCTTGCTCCAAGTCTTGGAGTTGTTGAGTTGACTCTTGCATTGCACAAAGTATTTGATACCCCAAATGACAAGATAATCTGGGATGTAGGACATCAGACTTATGCTCATAAATTGATAACTGGGAGAAGAGAGCAGTTTCATACCCTTCGCACCTATGGAGGTATATCAGGTTTCCCAAGAATTGAAGAGAGTGAATACGATGCCTTTGGGACTGGGCACTCGTCTACTTCCATATCTGCGGCTCTTGGAATTGTTACTGCTCGTGATTTAAAAGGCGATAAATTCAAGGTAATAGCTGTTGTTGGCGATGGTGCTATGACCGCCGGTATGGCTTATGAAGGATTAAATCAAACAGGCTTTATGCGTAAGGATATGATAGTAGTGCTCAACGACAATGGCATGTCTATATCAGAGAATGTGGGTGGACTTGCCCGTTATTTAAATAAAATTATTATGACACCTGCATACGCTCACTTAAAAGCTGATGTCTGGGACCTATTAGGTAAGCTACCTAAAGATTTAAGTGAAAGGGCGCGGGTGGCTGCAAGAAAGCTAAAGGAAGGGTTAAAAAGTTTTATTGTTCCTACTATTCTTTTTGAAGAACTTGGATTTGAATACATTGGTCCACTTAATGGGCATGATATTAGAACTTTAATAGAGAATTTTGAGTATGTGAAAAAAATAAAGGGACCTGTTTTTGTTCATGTAATTACTGAAAAGGGTAGAGGGTATGAGCCTGCAGTTAACAATCCATCAAAATTTCACGGTCTTGGCTCATTTGATGAAGTCTCAGGAGAGGTTGTAGAAAATACTCTAACCCCTACTTATACAGATGTATTTAGTGATACTATTGTTGAACTTGCTTCCAATGACAGCAGGATAGTAGCTATAACTGCTGCAATGCCAGATGGTACTGGACTTAATAAATTCAGATCTACTTTTCCTGATAGATTCTTTGATGTTGGAATAGCTGAACAGCATGCGATTACCTTTTCTGCAAGCCTCGCTTTACAAGGCTTAAGGCCTGTATGCGCTATATACTCTACTTTCTTACAACGCGGGTTTGACCAACTAATACATGACATCTGTCTCCAATGTATACCGGTCATTTTTGTCCTTGACCGTGCTGGCATTGTCGGTGAAGATGGACCAACACATCATGGGACATTTGACCTCTCTTACTTACGCTGTATGCCAAATATAGTGATTAGTGCACCAAAAGATGAAGATGAACTTAGGTGTATGCTATATACAGCGATAAAGTATAAAAATGGTCCTATAGCAATAAGATATCCAAAGGGTAGTGCGTTTGGCGTTAAATTAGGGGCTATGAGAGAGCTTAAGATTGGAGAAGCTGAAGTATTAAAAGAAGGTAAAGATGGTGTCATTTTAGCCATAGGGTCAATGGTGTATCCATCATTACAAGCAGCTAAAGAATTAGAAGATGAAAAATTAAGTATCGGTGTCATAAATACGAGGTTCGTAAAGCCACTTGATGAAAACTTGCTCAAAAGTGTTAAAAATCATAAAATTATAACTATAGAAGAAAATGTACTTAATGGCGGATTTGGGTCAGCAGTCTTAGAATTCTTCAACAGTCAAGGAATCCGACCACAATTGCTCCGTATTGGGCTGCCTGACCAGTTCATTGAGCATGGCGCACGAAAAATCCTACTCGAAAAATATGGTCTCGTCTCTGCCAAAATAAGCCAAAGAGTGAAAGAGTTCCTTCAGAAATAGGTATCAGAAGCAAGATAACAGATGTGAGGTTCATCCCTGTTTTATTTCTTGTTCTCACAGTTGGGTGTTCCCGGACAGTAAAGGTTGAAAGGGTTATTGATGGTGATACGATATTACTTTCAAATGGTGAGCGTGTGAGGTATATTGGGATTGATGCCCCAGAAACTGTACATCCGATAAAGGGGGTTGAATACTATGGGATAGAAGCGACTGAAGCTAATCGTAGGTTAGTTGAGAATAAAAGTGTTAAATTAGAGTTTGATGTACAGAAAAGAGATAAATATGGTAGATTACTTGCTTATGTCTATGTGGATACTGTTTTTGTAAATGCTAAATTAGTCAGTCAAGGCTATGCAAAGGTCTCTACTTATCCACCCAATGTCAAGTATCAAGAGCTATTCTTGAGACTACAGCAAGAGGCAAGAGAGGCAGGTAGAGGGCTTTGGACTAAAGAAATTCTTTAAGAGGCATTACCTCAAGATGAGCAAATTTTTAGCAATCGTAATTATTCTTCCTACTATTTTACACTCTTTACACTCTGCTTTTTTATCCTCAATTGAAGATACTATTTATCCACATAAATGGTTGTATGCTGGTCCTTTTTCTATAGGGGCAAGGGAAGGGATTATTGGAGTTTTGGGTTCAATAGAAGGCTTTGTTCCTGAAGAAGGAGTAGAGCTTCCAAGTATATTGGTTCAAGGTGGAAAAGTATTCTGGAAATCTACTGAAGCTGATTCTTTAGGAAGAGTTATCCTTGAATACAAGGATGTCTGGTGGGATACACTTCAAGATATATATGGGATTGCAGGTGTTTTGAGTGCTAGTTATGCATGGTCTAAGTTTCAAAACAATGGTGATAAAAGAGCACTGGCAATTGTAAATGGAGTAGGAAGCTTCAGACTAAATGGTAAGGTTTATCCAGGCAATCCTTACGGAGACAAATATATGGTGACACCGGTGTTACTTAAAGATAGGGATAATGAAATTTTTGTCACAGTCAGCGGGTTTGGTGATGAGCAGTTCAGTTTTAAATTTATACCCGTCGCATCTCCTCTCGTGATAATCCACGATGCAACCCTCCCTGATATAATTGAGGGTGAACTACTTTCAAGTTGGGTAGGAGTGAGTTTACTCAATACTACAGAAAATAGGCTAAATAATGTAGAGGTTAGAATAGGTGGTAGTGAATATTTTAAACTTAATAAAAAAGAAATAAATAATATTCAACCACTTTGTATAAAAAAAGTGCCATTAAAAGTTGAATTAATTTGTGCAATAAGTGAACTTAAGGAGGTTTGGCTTCCAATAAAAGTTATTTGGGAGGGAGAAAAAATATGCGAAGATAGTCTAAAATTGAGAGTCAGGTCGAACAATGAATCTTATAAGATTACATTTATTTCTAAAATAGATAATTCAGTTCAATATTTTGCTATCCTACCGCCTTTAAATTTTGATAAAGATAGGAAATATGCTCTAATTCTCACTCTCCATGGAGCTGGAGTAGAAGCTCACGGTCAAGTAGATGCTTATACTCCCAAAGACTGGGCATTCATTGTAGCACCTACAAATCGTAGGCCGTTTGGGTTTGACTGGCATGACTGGGGTAGACTTGATGCACTGGAAGTCTTAAACGAAGTGAAAGCAAGATTTCCAATAGATGAAAATAGAGTTTATCTAACAGGTCATTCAATGGGTGGTCATGGAGCCTGGCATATTGGGACTGTACAGCCTGACTTATTTTCAGCTATTGCACCATCAGCTGGGTGGTCATATCTCCAACTTTATGTTCCATGGACTTTGCAAAAAAGTGAACTGTTTTCACACCCATCTCAACTTGCTCCTCGTGACATGGTTATAAGAGAAGATGTAGTTCCTGTATTTTTAGAGAATGCACTTAATCTGCCTATTTTTGTTCTACAGGGAGGTGCTGATAATAATGTACCTCCAGTACAAGCTAGGATACTTGTAAGTTATTTAAAGGAAATAGGTTACCCAGTCCATTATATGGAAGTCCCAGGAAAGGGGCACTGGTGGGATGAGTCTACCACTCCCGGCATTGATTGTGTTGACCATTCTGAACTTATAGGTTTCTTAAAAAACCGTAAACGAACCCCATATCCTAAGCATGTTATTTTTAAGCTCACAGATATAGGACTTAACAACCAATGTTACTGGGTTAGAATAGATGAACAGGAGTTGCTGTACCATGACTCAAGAATTGAGGCAAATGTTAAGAATGACAGTGTATGGGTCTTTACTGAGAACATAAAAGCTTTTACCGTAAATCTTGTACCAGAGCTTGTTCCTGTTGGGAAGATAAACTTTGTGGTTGATGGAAGAGTATTACATTTTAATTTTAAATCAACTTGTGCAGTCTCTTTTTATAAACAAAGAGGAAGATTTACCTTTGGTGAAACCAGATACAATGGGCTCTATAAAACCCTGCAACTCTATGGCCCTATGAAACAAGCTTACTTTACACCATTTGTGCTTGTCTATGGAACTATTGGAGACTCTACTCTAAATCATATTTCTTATCATAATGCATGGCTACAAGCTTGGATGTGGTGGCATAGGGCTAATGGGTTTGTAGAGCTACTCCCTGATACAGAGATTACCGATGTAATGATAAAGGAGTACAATCTTATACTCTTTGGAGGTCCTGAAGTAAATAGCATAACAAAGAGAATAAATTCTTCGCTCCCTATTAGGATAAAAGATAATTCTGTATGGCTTGGTAAAGATAGGTTGCAACAAAAATCACTTGCACTACAAGAAATCTATCCTAATCCGTTAAACCCAAATAAATTTGTAATTCTCTATGCAGGTACAAATATTGGAGGTGAAAAACTCTCCTGCTTTTTCTCTACTTTTTATTCTGGGGCAGGTATTCCAGACTTTGTTATTTATGACCACTCAGTCCAAAAGAAAGGATGGGCTGGTGTAGTGACGGCTGGCTTCTTTAACCAACACTGGCAACTTGATAAGACACTATTTTATAGCAAAGAATAGTTTTTAACCTAAAATTACCAAAAAAACAAGTGGAGTTATCTGCTAAAGAAAAAAATAGAAAAAATGAGTTGCAAAAATGGGAATAGAGTGGTATATCACTAAAGAAGAAAAATTATGAAAACAAAAACAATTGAAGGAATTAAATCTGTTCTTGAGAATTTGAAAGACCAAATAAAAAAATGAATATAAGGCAGAAATTATTGGTTTATTTGGTTCATACACACAGAGGGAGCAGAAAATAGGTAGCGATGTTGACATTCTGGCAAGGTTCTTCAAAGGAGCGACATTACTTGATTTTGTTGGTTTAGCTGACTTTCTTGAGGATAAACTAAATATTCCAGTTGATGTTGTTCCTATAGATACAATTAAAAAAGAGATTAGAGACTCTTTAATCAAGGATGCTATTTATATATGAGAGATCCTAAATTATATTTAAGAGATATTTTGGATGCTATGGATTAAAAAATTGGTCACTTCTACATACGTCTTTGATAACTGACTCTGGAGGGCTTTTTATTTTACTACAAAGTTGAGTAAGTCCCACAAAATGTGCTTGACAAATAGTAGATTTGGATTATATTTATTACACGATGGCTAATGTGATAACTAAACTTTTTGGCTCTGCTAATGAAAGGGTGCTTAATAGCTTAAAGCCCATAGTAGACGAGATTAACCATCATTTTGAAGAATACAGCGGTCTTAAAGTGGATGAGATGCGTGAGTTTCAGGAGAGGCTACATAATATTTTAGCAGAAGGTAAAGGTTGGGATAAAGCTAATGAGCTAATAGATGAGATGAATAAGCTCTCTAAGGAGCGTGGTGCTATATCTGACGATGAACTTAAAAGTAAGACTCAGGAGTTTAAGAATAGAATAAAAGATAGAGTAAAGGATGCAGAGAAAGTTCTTGATGAATTAGAATCCCGCTTTGAACGTGCTTCATTAGAAGAAAGAGAGTCGCTTTCTTCAGAAATAAATGAAGCTAAATTAAACTTAGAGAATATGGAACGCCAAGTCTTAGATGAGTTACTCCCCGAAGCCTATGCAGTTGTTAAAGAGACTTGTCGTAGACTACTTGGTAAGTCATGGATGGTTACAGGGCATGAGTGGAAATGGGATATGGTGCCATTTGATGTTCAGCTTATAGGAGCAATAGTGCTACACCGGGGCAAAATAGCTGAAATGGCAACTGGTGAAGGCAAGACCCTTGTCGCAACTATGCCAATGTATTTGAATTCACTCACTGGCAAGGGGTGTCATCTTGTAACTGTTAATGATTATCTTGCAAGACGTGACCGTGAGTGGATGGGCGGTATTTACGACTTTCTTGGTGTATCAGTTGGTTGTATTCAGACGGGTATGTCGCCTGAAGAGAGGAAGCCACAGTATAATTGTGATATAACTTATGGGACAAACAATGAATTTGGCTTTGATTACCTCCGTGATAATATGACATGGCGAAAAGAGGATAAAGTGCAGCGTGGTCATCATTATGCTATAGTAGACGAGGTAGACTCAGTTCTGATTGATGAAGCACGCACTCCACTTATAATTTCGGGTGCTGTTGAGCGTGTTATAAATCGTGAGTATGCAAGACTTAAGCCTGTAGTTGAGAAAGTTGTCAGTCGTCAGACCTTACTTGTTAATCAACTTATTGCAGAAGCAGAGAAACTTTTAGCTGATGGCAATGAAAAAGAAGCAGGTATTAAATTACTACAAGCACAAAGGGGTGCTCCAAAGAACCGTAAACTAATGAAAATTAAAAAAGAACCAGGTGTAGTAAAGCTTATAGAACAGACAGAGGCTGAATTCTTGCGTGATAAAAAGATTCATGAGCTTGATGAGAAGCTTTATTTTTCAATAGATGAAAAAGGTAATGCGGTTAATCACACTGAAATGGGCAGAGCTGCTATTGCTCCCGGGAACCCTGATTTTTTCACCCTTCCCGACCTCTCACAAGAGTTACCAAAAATAGATGAAGACACTAAACTTTCACCACGTGAAAAGTTCGTCGCTAAGCATTCAATTGAGCGCGAGTATGCTGAGAAATCTGAGAGACTTCATGTTATAAATCAGCTTCTTAAGGCTTATTCTCTTTTTGAGAAGGATGTTGAATATGTAGTTCAGCAGGATAAAGTGATAATTGTAGACGAATTTACTGGCCGGCTTATGCCTGGTAGAAGATATTCAGATGGTTTACACCAAGCACTTGAAGCAAAAGAGGGAGTGGCAGTTGAGGCTGAAACTCAGACACTTGCTACTATAACGCTTCAGAATTATTTTAGGATGTATAATAAACTTGCTGGTATGACCGGTACAGCGGAGACAGAGGCTAAAGAATTCTGGGATATTTACAAACTTGATGTAGTAGTGATTCCAACAAATAAACCTGTGCGACGTGTAGAGTATAACGATGTTATTTACAAGACAAAACGTGAAAAATACAATGCAGTAATAAAAGAGATAGAAACGATGCATCATGCGGGTAGGCCTGTGCTTGTTGGTACTGTATCAGTAGATGTTTCTGAGACCCTTTCAAGGATGCTCAAACGTAAAGGGATACCACACCAGGTCTTAAATGCAAGGTATCACCAAAAGGAGGCAGAAATAATCGCACTTGCGGGGCAAGCTGGTAAAGTGACTATAGCTACAAACATGGCCGGTAGGGGAACAGATATAAAACTTGGTGAAGGTGTAGTAAAGTGTGAGCGTTGTTGTATAATGTGCTCGGATGATTGTTCAAAATGTCCTAAGAAGAGTAAAATGATAGAGTGTCTGACTAAGCCTCCTTGTGGTCTACATATAATTGGAACTGAGCGTCATGAGGCAAGACGAATTGACCGCCAGCTTCGTGGTAGGTGTGCCCGTCAAGGTGACCCTGGGTCTGGAAGATTTTATCTCTCACTTGAAGACGATTTAATGCGTCTATTTGGGTCAGATAGGATTGCAGGTGTGATGGCTCGCTGGGGGCCACCTGATGGTGAGCCAATTGAGCATAGACTTGTAACCCGTGCAATAGAAGGAGCTCAAAAGAGAGTAGAAACCTTCAATTTTGATATTAGGAAGCATTTGCTTGAGTATGACGATGTTATGAACCGCCAAAGAGAGGCAATATATTCCATGAGGGACGAAATCCTTGAGGGTATGGATTTATCACCTAAAGTGATGGAGATGATAGAAGCTGTGGTTGATGGAATTGTAGATACCCATACTATAGGTACTTATTCTGAGAGCTGGGACTGGCTTAGTTTGGTTTCCGAGATAGGGAGTATCTTTTTACTTGAGTTTAGAATTTCAGATGAAGATAAACTTAATATAAAGGTTGAAGACCTAAGGGAACGATTGAAGTCTGTTATATTTGACTTTTATAAACATCGTGAAAATGAGATTGGGTCTGATACAATGCGAAATCTTGAGCGTCAAGTTATGTTACATGTAATAGATAAGAACTGGAAAGACCACTTGTATGAACTTGATGCTTTAAAAGAGGGCATAGGACTGCGTGGCTATGGACAACGTGACCCATTAATTGAATATAAGAGAGAATCTTACGCATTATTTGAAGAGCTATTAGATTCAATAAATCGTGAAGTAGTTCGTAACCTTTTTGGGTTACGCTTTGTAACCGAGGAGGAACGTAAACGTGAAGCTATTCCAGTTGGGGCAAGGGCATTCAAGCCAGATGTCACCCGTCCTGTGCTTCAGCCTGCTACGGTAGAAGGTGGGGTATCAGCTATGGGACAGCCTCAGATTGGACCCTCTATACTTAAGCGTCCTTATGAAGTACCGAGAGAACGGCCTGTTGTTACAACTTTTAAGAGGGATGGACAAAAAGTAGGTAGAAACGACCCCTGTCCTTGTGGTTCAGGTAGGAAATACAAAAACTGCTGTGGCAGATTTGCTTAATAAGATACTGCTTTTTCTCCCACAATAAAGTCTCTACTTATCTAAAACTCTTTCCTACACCACCATTTCTTGGAGTTTTAAATATACACAAGAAAAGGAGAAAAACGATTTTTTTATTGACAAGAAATTAAAAATTATTATAATTTATGCTATAAATGGGAATGACAGACCCTATAGCTGATATGCTTACTTGTATTAGGAATGCATTACAGGCAGGTCATAAGGAATTAGAGGTTCCCGGCTCATGTATAAAGATTGGGGTAGCTGATGTTCTTAAAAGGGAAGGATATATAAAAGATTATAAATTTGAACCCGATAATAAGCAAGGGCTTATAAAAATATATCTTAAACCAGCCCCTGTAATCCAGGGACTACGAAAGGTTAGCAAGCCTGGAAGGAGAGTTTACACATCGGTTAAAAAAATACCAAGAGTGCAAGACGGATTTGGAATTGCAATTCTATCTACACCTCAAGGAATTCTATCTGATAGGGAAGCAAGGAAAGCAAAAGTAGGTGGCGAAGTATTAGCTTACATATGGTAAAAATATGTCAAGAGTAGGAAAATATCCTGTACAGATACCAGATAAAGTGAGGGTAACAATAGACCAGAATAAGGTAAGAATCGAGGGTCCAAAAGGTATGATTGAGCGTGAGTTTCCTCCTCAAATAGAGGTTGCTGTGGAAGGTAAAACCATAAAGGTAAGCCAAAAGGGAGATGTGAAAAACCAAAAATCTATTCATGGAACTACAAGAGCAATTATTAATAATATGGTTACTGGAGTAACTCAAGGCCATGGACGTACCTTACTTATAGAGGGGCAAGGCTACAGGGCAAAACTTGATGGTAAAAATTTGAGCTTACAGCTTGGGTATGCAACTCCAATACAGTTTACTCCTCCCAAAGGAGTAGAGATTGAAGTTCCAAGGCCTGAAATGATTGTGATACGTGGGATTGATAAACAACTGGTTGGTGATGTAGCTGCAAGAATAAGGGCAATAAAGTCACCCGAGCCGTACAAAGGAAAGGGAATAAGATATGAAAGAGAATATGTCAGGAAGAAAACTGGCAAGAAAGCAGTTGTATGATGAAAGGACGCGAACGTAGACATAAGAGGGTTAGAAAAAAGATTTTTGGCACTCCCAATCGACCTAGACTTTCCATATATAAGAGTCTTAAGCATATTTATGCGCAACTCGTTAATGATGTCAACCATCACACTTTAGTATTTGCTACTTCTATTGGAATTAAGAATGGAACAAAAACTGAGAAGAGCAAAAAGTGTGGTACACTCCTTGCCAAGCTTGCATCTAAAAATAGAATTAATGAAGCTGTTTTTGACCGTGGTGGATATAAGTATCATGGACGAGTTCGTGCACTCGCTGAGGGTGCAAGAGAAGGTGGATTAAAATTTTGATGTTCACAGAATCCCGTGGAGAAGAATTAGAGGTTGAGGAACGGACAATTAATATAAAGAGAGTTGCTAAGACTCTAAAAGGGGGTAGGAGTATTCGGTTGCTTGTTTGTTCTGCAGTTGGAGACTCATTTTCACGAGTAGGTATAGGTTTTGGCAAGGCGCAAGAAGTTATGGAAGCTGTAAGAAAAGCTAAGGAGCGTGCAAAGAAGAATATGATAGAGGTTAAGCATCGTGGCAATACTATCCCGCATATAGTATCTGGAAAATGTGGTGGTGCTAAAATCTTAATCCGGCCCGCCTCCCCTGGTACAGGAATAATTGCATGCGATCCAGTAAGAATTATCCTTGAACTTGGTGGTATAAAGGATGCACTTACAAAGTCATTGGGTTCAAGTAATGCTGGAAACCTTGCTAAGGCAACAATTAATGCACTATCAAAACTAAGAACACAGGAAGAGGTATCTAAACTTAGAGGGGTATGAAAAAGTTATCTTCTCTTTGTCATTCTGAACGAAGTGAAGAATCTCGATGAAAAAATTGAAAGTGACTCAAATAAAGAGTATAATTGGCAGTACCTATAGAAAGAAGCGCACAATGAGGGCTCTTGGACTCAAAAGAATACGGCACTCAGTAATACACCGAGATACACCACAGATTAGAGGTATGATTGAGCAAGTTAAAGAACTTGTTAAAGTAGAAAATTTATGAAGGCTATTTTGAGTAATTTATCCCCTCCTTTCACTCGTAAGTCAAGGAAAAGGGTTGGCAGGGGGCTTGGTTCTGGGCATGGCAAAACGGCATGCAGAGGAACAAAGGGGCAACTTGCAAGGTCAGGTAGTAAGCGTAAACCATGGTTTGAGGGTGGTCAGACGCCACTTATACGAAGAATACCCAAAAGGGGATTTAAAAACCCGTGCAGGACTGAATACGAGATAATAAATGTTGGTGAGTTTAATAGATTTGAGTCTGGTAGTGTAATTGACCCAGCTTTTTTAAGAAAAGCTGGACTGGTAAAATCTCGTCTTCCAATTAAGATTTTAGGGGATGGTGAACTTACAAAATCCTTTATAGTTAGAGCTCATAAATTTAGTAAAAGTGCAAAAGATAAAATAGAGTCATTAAAAGGAAAGGTAGAAGAATTACCTAAATCCCGCTCTTTTAAGGGGTGGGATAAATAAGTATGTTTCAAAAAATAAGAGATGCGTTTAAAATACCTGATTTAAGGAACAAAATCCTCTTTACACTTGCAATGTTTGCTGTGTATAGAATTGGGTCACATATTCCTTGTCCTGGTGTAAACTCTCAAGCAGTTGTGAGTTTCTTTGAACGTGCGGCTGGCACAATTCTTGGTCTTTACGATATCTTTGTTGGTGGAAACCTTTCTCATGGAACCATATTTGGGCTTGGAATTATGCCTTACATCTCAGCGTCTATTATCTTCCAATTATTAGGAGCTGCACTTCCTGGACTCCAAAAATTACAGCGCGAGGGAGAGGAAGGGAGGAGAAAGATTAACCAATACTCAAGATACCTAACAGTAGGTATTGGTGCTATTCAGGGAATTGGGGTAGCAATGTTTCTTGAAGGGCTTCAAGGTAGTGCGGGTGAGCCAGTTGTTTTAAATCCTGGTTTTAGCTTTAGATTATTTACAATGTTAACACTAACAACCGGTACAATATGTATAATGTGGATTGGTGAACTTATAACAGAGCGTGGAATTGGAAATGGTATATCATTAATCATAATGGCAGGTATTATAGCACGCGCTCCTACGGATATACTTAATACATATAGAATGGTGTCAACAGGTGCATTAAGTATACCTGCAGTAATGTTTCTCATTGTGATTATGGTTGGTATCACTGCAGCAGTTGTTTTAATAACACAGGCTAATCGAAAGATACCTGTCCAGTATGCACAAAGAGTGATAGGGAGAAAGATTTACGGTGGTAGAAGTACACACATACCTTTAAATGTAAATGCAGCTGGTGTTATTCCAATTATTTTTGCACAATCAATATTAATGTTTCCCGGCACTATAACAAGATTTTTTTCAGGCAGTTTAGTTGCCCAAAACATAGCTGAATTCTTTAGAGAGGGGCACTTATTATACACTATTTTTTATGCAGGTCTAATTGTATTTTTTGCTTACTTTTATACTTCAGTTGTGATTAATCCAACAGATATGGCAGAAAATATGAAACGTTACGGTGGCTTTATACCGGGGATAAGACCCGGTGCTCCTACAGCAGGTTATATTGATAAAGTAATTTCAAGGATTACACTCCCCGGTGCTTTATTTTTTGCAGCTATTGCTATTATCCCAATATATTTGATGCATTGGCTACATGTTCCATTCTATTTTGGGGGTACATCTCTATTAATAGTTGTGGGTGTAGCACTTGACACAGCACGTGCAATTGAGGCTCAGCTTATAATGCGCCACTATGAAGGATTCATAAGAAAGGGAAAAATAAGAGGTAGGAGAGGATGAGGTTAATTTTTCTTGGCCCACCTGGCTCTGGTAAAGGAACGCAAGCAGAGCGAATAGCTAAAATTTTTAACTTGCAATTTATATCTATAGGTGATATATTAAGAGAAGAGATTAAATTAGAGACTCTATTAGGAAAGCGCGTAAAACCATATATTGAAAATGGGGCTCTTGTCCCAGATAAACTTATACTTGAGATTATGCGTAAAAGGATAAGTAATAACCAAGGATTTGTACTTGACGGTTTTCCAAGAACTATTAAACAAGCGATGGGTCTTGATGAAATTACAAAGGTTGATAAAGTCGTCTATTTTAAATGTAATTCTGACACAATTGTTAAGCGCCTATCAAATAGGCGAATTTGTCCCCAATGTGCAAAAGTTTACAACCTTATAACAAATCCACCAACTGATGATGAAATATGTGATAACTGTAAAACAAAACTTAAACAAAGAGAGGATGATAAAGAGCATACAATTAGGAAAAGGATTAAAATTTACAAGTCTGAAACTTTACCATTACTTAATTTTTACAAAAAAAAGTCAATCCTGGAAGAAGTTGATGCTTCCTCAGGAGTTGATGAAGTTTATTTAAGGCTAAAAGAGGTATTAAGTGGTTAAGAAGGAAAAAGGAATAAGAGTAGAAGGTACAGTTACTGAATGTCTTAAGGGTGCTATGTTTAGAGTAAAGCTTGACTCAGGTCATGAAATACTTGCACATGCTTCTGGTAAAATGAGGATGAATTTTATACGCATCTTACAAGGGGATAGGGTAACTCTTGAACTTTCGCCGTACGATTTGACACGTGGAAGAATAATATATAGATTCAAATGAAAGTGCGAGCTTCTATAAAACGTATCTGTTCAAATTGTAAGATTGTCAAACGAAAAGGTGTTGTTCGTGTAATTTGTAGAAATCCTAAACATAAACAACGACAAGGCTAAAAATGGCACGTATTGCAGGCGTAGACTTACCCCCAAATAAACGAGTTGAGATAGCACTTACCTATATTTATGGGATTGGAAGAGTTTCATCTTTACAGATACTTAAGAAAACTGGTGTCTCTCCTGATAGAAGAGTAAAAGACCTTAATGAGAAAGAAATTGAGTTGATAAAGAAAGAGATTGAATCAAATTACAAAATTGAGGGTGCAAGACGGGCTGAGGTGAGTGAGAATATCAAGCGTCTTATCTCTATAGGTTGCTATCGTGGATTTAGACACAAAGCTGGTCTCCCTGTCAGGGGACAGCGTACTCGCACAAATGCACGCACAAGAAAAGGACCGTCAAAAGGAGCTATTGCTCTTAGGAAGAAAAAAGTATTAGGAAAGAAGGGATAACAAATGGCTAAACGTGGAAGAATAAGGAGAGTCGACCCTGAGGGTGTGATTCATATTTATGCTACTTTTAACAATACAATTGTAACTGTGACTGATAAATCTGGCAACTGTATCAGTTGGAGCTCAAGTGGGGCATCCGGCTTTAAAGGGACTAAGAAAGGAACTCCTTTTGCTGCAGGAATATGCGCAAGAACATGTGCTCGTGATATTACAAATTTAGGGATGAAAAAAGCCGAAATATGGTTAAAAGGACCGGGACCGGGCAGGGATACTGCTGTCCGTGCCTTCAGAGTTGCTGGGTTGAAAATAACACTTATAAAAGATATCACTCCAATGCCTCATAATGGTTGTCGTCCACCAAAACAAAGAAGGGTATAAAATATGGCAAGATATAGGGACCCTGTATGTAAATTTTGTAGAAGGGAAGGCAAGAAACTATTTTTAAAAGGCACTCGTTGTGATACAGATAAATGCGCCTTTAACAGGAGACAAACTCCTCCAGGTGAGACAAAGAGAAAATTTCATAAACGTGAGTCCGGATATGCTATTCACCTGAGAGAAAAGCAAAAGGTTAAGCGAATTTACGGTGTTTTAGAGCATCAATTTAGACACTACTTTGAACTTGCTACCAGTAAAAGAGGGGTTACTGGTGAAGTCTTATTACAGTTATTAGAAAGAAGGCTGGATAATGTAGTTTATAGATTAGGATTTGCACCCTCAAGGAGAGCTGCAAGACAACTTGTAACCCATGGTCATTTCCTTGTGAATAATCATAAAATTGATATACCTTCTTATCTTGTTAAACCCGGTGACTTAGTAAGCTTAAAAGAGAAGAGCCAAAAGTTATTAGGGATAGTGGAATCGCTAAAAGTGAGCCGCGAAATTCCTGTCTGGCTCTCGTTAGATAAGGCTAATTTTAAAGCAGAAGTAAAAGCTATTCCAAATCGCGAGAATATTCCTATTGATATACGTGAAGAACTAATTGTTGAACTTTATTCTAAGTAGCATTTCCCAAAAACAAAAATGGTGTCAGGTCTGTATATATCAACAATCTATAAAAATTAAGAAGTGAAACAGCAGAAGCTTTTGCACTCCATATTTAGAGAAAAACCAAAAAATGGGGAAACTCCAGAAAAAGTTTAACTTGACATAAGGCAAGCTGTACTATAAAATAGCTATATTACTATGAAAGAGACATTTTACTCGAGTCCTAATTGGTGCATCCTTTTTTTCTTCATCCTTTCAGGTAATGCATTTGCTGATGCTATTATAACCGGGTTTGTGACAGATGCATCAAATGGCGAAAAGCTGCCGTACGCAAACGTCTATGTTGAAGGGACAAAGCTTGGCAGCGCTACAAGTGATAAAGGGTATTATGTTATACACAATGTTCCACCCGGTAGATATAGGGTAATAGCATCGTATATAGGATACGAAGAAGGTAAGAGAGAGGTAGAAATAGAAGATAAAGGCGCTATTTCAGTCAATTTTCAATTAAAGCCTGAAGCTGTTAAGATAGAAGAAGTAAAAGTTACTGCAAAGAGGGCATATTTTGAAAAGGGGGTTGATGGAAGTATTGCAAAGTTTACAATTAGAGACCTTAGGACAGTGCCAAAATTCTTTGAAAGTGACCTTATTAAGATAATACAAACAATGCCGGGTGTTGTAACAATGCATGACCTATCAAATAGGCTGTATATAAGAGGTGGCAGTCCAGATGAGAATCTCGTCCTCCTTGACGGCATTACAGTATATAATCCGTCTACCCATCTATTCGGATTATTCTCTACTTTCAACCCCGACGCTGTTGCAGATATGAAACTATTTTCGGGTGGCTTCCCATCAAAGTATGGGGATGTATTATCATCAGTTATAGATGTTACCACAAGGGAGGGGAATAATAAGAGATACACGGGTAGTCTTAGTACGGGGCTTATAACTTCCAAGTTACTATTAGAGGGGCCAATTCCAAAAGGCTCATTCCTACTTAGTGGACGAAGGACATATTTTGATTTCCTTGTGTGGGCATATTCGCATATTATACATGAAGATGTAAGTCTTCCTTATTATTTCTATGACGGGGTTGGTAAAATAAACTTTAACCCATCTCAATCCAATAGGTTTACATTAACAGGCTTTGGTGGTGCAGATGTAATAAGTTTTTCAGAAACAATGGATAGTAGAGAAACAACCGAAGGAAGGGTCAACTGGGGCAATAGAGGAGTTTCTTGTAGATGGCGTAAAGTGTTTACCCCTAAATTATACGGTGAAATGGTTGGTGTTACAAGTAACTTCTTTACAGAATTTAAGTTTGATAGCAAAAGCGAGGACGACAGCATCCAAGTTTATTTTGACCAGCAGATAACAGATTACACATTAAAAAGCGATTTCAGTTATTACTTGAATCCGCAACATACTATAAGTGCAGGTGTTGATTTAAAGAAAAATAAGTTTACAGAAGAATGGGGGATTAAAAATGGTATAAATATGAAGTCTACAAATCCACCTGTTTATTCTAACAAGTTAGTAACTTATATAGAAGAGGAATGGAAGGCAACGCCTATTTTTACAATCCGTGCCGGAATGAGGGGGATATACTATTCAATAGGAAAGAGAGTTGCGATAGACCCGAGTTTAAGTTTTAGGTACTTACTCAGCCCTAATACTGCTTTGAAGGGAGCGATGGGGCGATATCATCAGTATATAGTGACACTTAATCCACAAGAATCTTTCTTCACTTTATACGATGTATGGAAGCCGCTTGATGGAACACATTCACCACCAGAAGCATATCATGCTGTGTTAGGAATAGAAGAGTGGATAGGCGAGGAGGGCGAGTTTTCTATTGATGGATATTATAAGAAATACTTATCCCTCCTGATTCCTAAAGAGAGTGAGTTTTCACAATGGATATCACAGCCAAGTGAGAGTTTAAAAGTAGGCTATGGTTATGCTGCAGGAATAGAACTATGCATTAAGAAATCGTTTAAATACTCACATGGATGGCTAAATTACACACTTGGGGTTACAAAGAGGCAAGTTGATAGTTTGTGGTATTTTCCACGCTATGATAAAAGGCATAATTTCAATATAGTTGGGGGTGCGACATTAGGTAATTTTACACTTAATCTAAGATGGTATCTATCTACTGGTTCCCCTTATGCGGGAGAGATAGCAAGGTACAGAAAATACTGGTATGAGCCCATAGATGATACAATAGTAGGTAGCGATTGGCAGTTTGTAAAAGGCACAAGGGATGCATACAGACTGCCAAATTCACATAGACTTGATTTAAACATAAATTATGGAGTTAATATACTCGGAATAAATGGGGTAGTGTATCTGGATATTATCAATGTTTACATGCGTAAAAATGTATTTGCTTACTGGTGGGATACTCAAAATGAGCCGCCAAAGAAGAGAGAGATATCAATCTTACCATACCTGATACCAAGTTTAGGTATAAATATTAGCTTCTAACTATGAAAAAGTTATTACCCATTCTTATTCTTATTATTGTGGGCTGTGAGAAGCCGCCTTTTGAAACCTATCCCGGTGCTCTTAATGTATTTGCGTTAATAAGGTCAGACCGGCCAAGGCAATGGGTGAAAGTTGAGAAGACATATAAGATGGATGAGTCTGCTACTGGTGGAGTGAGTGATGCACTGGTAGTGATTAAGAGTGAAAGCTCTGTTGATACACTGTTTTTATCAGATAGCACCCCATTTACATATGTATCGCGCGATAGTATACCTATCATTCCTATGCATACATATTATATATCTGTGAAAACAGAGGATTTAGACAGTATTTATGGAACAACAACTGCACCAGATACAGTGGTAATTTTACACCCAGAAGATGGGGATACAGTTAGCTTATCAGATTCGCTGGTCTTCAAAAATAAAAATGTATACAATCAAGATATGTATAATCAATACGATGTTGTAGCATATACAGAAGATACAATGATAAGCAGTGTAATAAGTGGTATGGGCTACTTTGAAGTAGACACTATTGTTGTAATAAGATTTTCTGCTCTAGTTAAGTCGGCCGGTTTTTATAGGATAAAGATAATGACTTACGATAAAAATTACACCCAGTATATACGTGGAAATGAGATAGGTGAGACAAGCAGTTCTGCTGGAATAAAAGGTGGGTTTGGAGTATTTGGGTCTGCTATTGTTAAAGGGCTCTATATATATATAAAACCAGAATAGCTTTCCTCTCAATAAAATTATTCTTGATTTTTGTATAAGATTGTGATATTATAAGCTAAGTATTATGAAAAGAAAGGGGTGGTTAATTACTGTTATTGTTCTTCTTGTAGCTCTTGCTGCTATTCTCATTAGTGCACCAAGAATACTTAATATTACATTTGAGAAAGCAACAAGAATTCTTGAACAAAATTTTGTTAAACAGGCACCTCCAGAATATGAGACTCGAATACGGGCAGATTTTGACAACTTCATAATTGCATTTAAGAAAAACAAAATTAAAAATGAAGCTTTACAAAGATTATCAAGTTTGATAAAGAAAGCTAATGAGGATAAAAAGTTAACTCAGCCAGAAATAGACGAAATTTTAGCGTTCATTGAAACTATAATAGGGCTTAAGTAGGTCGGGTAGTCGTCCCGCACATAATTTATGTACGGGGAGGAAAGTCCGGGCACCAAAGGGCAAGGTACCCCGGAAAGCGGGGATCCCACACCTATGCATAGGTGCGGGACTGGAAAGTGCCACAGAAACTACACCGCCCTGATAGTCTAATAGATGTGTCAGAGTAAGGGTGAAATAGTGAGGTAAGAGCTCACTCCACTCTACAGTGATGTAGATAGGGGGCAAACCCTACCCGGTGCAAGACCAAGCAAAGGGGAGAGGTGGCCCGCCTTATTTGACCCTTAGGTAGGTCGCTTAGATAAATGATTACCGTCCTGCACATTAATTTATGTGCTAGATACAGAACCCGGCTTATAGACCTACTTAAGCTTCATTGATGTAAACTGAAAATAGACTCAGTCTATCTCAATGCTTATGAAGCTTGATGATGTAATAATTTCAAAAGCAATAATAGATAGGTATACAAAAAAGCTACTTGATTGTTTAGAAGTAGATGTTGCTGTTGCAGGAGCAGGACCTGCAGGATTGACAGCCGGTTATTTTATTGCAAAGAGTAATAAAAAGGTAGCTATATTTGAAAGTAAACTATCAGTTGGAGGTGGTATGTGGGGTGGTGGTATGATGTTTAATGAGATTGTGGTGCAGGATAAAGGTAAAGAAATACTTGATGAATTTGGAGTTAAAACTGAACTATACCAGCCAGGCTATTATACAGCAGATTCTATAGAAACTATCAGTAGCATAACGAGTGCTGCAGTGAAGGCGAGGGCTAAAATCTTTAATTTAATAACAGTTGAAGATGTAATGTTACAGGACGAAAGAGTTACCGGGCTTGTTCTTAACTGGGGAGCAGTAAAGCTTGCAAGTCTCCATGTAGACCCACTCACAATAAGGGCAAAGTTTGTTATCGAAGCTACAGGACATGCAATTGAACTCCTTAAAATACTCGAAAAAAAGGTAGGTAAAAAGCTCAAAACTCCATCCGGTGGAATAGAAGGCGAGCGTCCAATGTGGGCTGAGGTTGGTGAGAACCTAATTCTCAATAATACAAGAGAAATATTTCCAGGTGTATGGGTAGTTGGGATGGCTGCAAATGCAGCTTATGGGGCACCAAGGATGGGTCCTATCTTTGGTGGTATGTTGTTATCAGGTAAGCACTGCGCACAAAAAATACTTGAACTCCTCCCTTGAAGTTATTAAATTCCTGGTGTTATCTTTTGATCTACAGATGTTGCTCCGTGTTGGACCCTTAATATCAGTATACTCTTTATAGGGTCTCTGCTCTTCTTAAAACTTAAAATACCAGTTACACCTTTAAAATCTCTTACTTTACTTAGCTCATTAACAATAGTTTCACAATTAGCATCTTTCAGTTGCAAATACGCTAAAAGCTTTATTGCATCGTATCCAAGTGCACAAAAGCTTGTCGGCTCCAATACAAATCTACTAACATAATTGGCTCTAAAATCCTCTACTTCAGGGTCTTTGCTAAAGAAGTGTGTACAGTAAAAGTTAGTCCCAGTCCTTTTACCAGTTAAATCAAGTAATCTTGGTGAATCCCAGCCATCTCCACCAAGCAGTGGAGTAGGAATACCCATCTCCCTTGCCTGCTTAATTATAAGCCCAACTTGTGGATAATATCCTGGTACAAATATACAATCTGGTTTCATCTTTCTTATTTCTGACAGCTGTCTCCTAAAATCGACATCCGTAGAGCTGTAATATTCCTCCTTAACAATTTCGGCACCTAAATTTTCAAAACACTCCCTAAAAGATTTAGCGAGGTCTTTTGAATATATTTGTGAAGTATCCACAAGTAGAGCTGCCTTTTTTCTATCTAATACATAGGAAGCAAACTTTGCCATAGTCTCACCTTGGAACTCATCTGTATAACAGATTCTAAATATCAGATTTGAAACCTTTGTCACAATTGGATTTGTGGCTGATGGAGCAATTACAGGGATACGCAAGCTGTCTATGTATGGACCGACAGCTATTACATTCGTGCTGGTCAGCGGTCCAATGATTACACTAACATTCTCAGCTGCTAACTCTTCAAGTTTCACTCTTGTCTCCTCCCTATCTCCATAATTATCTTTTACAATAAGTGTAAACTTCTTATGCACAGCATACTTCGTACCAGCTGCATTTACTTCATCAACTGCCATCTTCATACCAAGTAGACAATCTCTACCATAACTTGAGATTGGACCTGTAAGTGGTAAGACTGCTCCTATCTTTAGCTCTTTAGCATCACTAATTATTCCTAAGGAAAGGGTTAAAAATAGTAGAAGGTTACGCAATTTTACGTTATTCTCAGCAATAGCTGACCTTTTAAATATTGCACCACATTTTATAACAATTCTGCTACAGGCATATCAGGAGATTCGGGATTGATATAAAACTCGCCTGTCTTTGTATTTATAAGTATGTCAAGCTCCTCAAGTATTGGATTGCCAATAATCAGTTCATCGTTTGCCTCAATAATTGGGCATGTGCGACTCTTCCTACCAAGAATTTCAATTTCTATAACTGAGCCGACCGGCTTTTCCTCTATTTTGCCATTTGCATAGCGAACTTTAACGCGGTCAATAACTCGCAACCCTAATTCTTTAGCAATTTTATCTGGGAATGCAACATGTGTAGCACCACTATCTATTCTTGCTTTAAGTTCAACTTTGCGTATAGCTTGCTCCTTTATTATACTTCTTGCTATATCTTCGTAATTTGTTATTTTAACTGGGAAATAGATTTTACGCATATCTTCTTTCTCCCAATCCTGCTATCTCTATGATTCTAAATGCTACTCTCTACTCAAAGCTACTGGACGTTAACAGTCACGCTTTTCTCGTAAGCACTACCACCGCATGAGCCGAGAAATCTTAAAGTATGGTTTCCTGTTGGCATTTGTGCACCACCTGCCTGGAAGTAACTGTGATAGTCAGTATTTGCTACCTTGTCACCAGCATCAGCTGGGTTTTCATGCTCTCCATAGTTAGGGAATGTTATATATAGGTGGTTGAGGTGATTATCATAATTGAACCTATATGTGAAGTGTGTCTGTGTGCCGTTGTTAACTCGTACCCCAGTCGCAGTTATCGTAAGTGTTGGTGTGAGTGTAGTATTTACAGTTGTAGTTTCATTTTCGCATACTACCACAGTCGTATCGTAATCCGCATAATCTTGAAGTGTCAATTTTATAGAATGCTCACCAACACTTATATTTTCAAGCAAACAATTTGTCTTTTTACCAGTATCTGTGTTATCTAACCAAATACTTGCCCCAGTAGGAATAGAATTTACCTGGATAGAGCCTGTCTCAGGTGTAGTAGGCTGTTTTTTACAGCTTAAGAATACAGTTCCAACAAGTATAGGAATAAACCACAAAAAACGCTTCATAATACACCTTCCTTTTTTCTCAAGATAGTAGCCAAAATTCTATACCGATTATTTTAATAGAGGCAATTCATGATATTACTTTGTTAAAACTTTGTCAAGTTTTTTTTGCTTTTTTGAATAAATATTTTAGGCACCTTTGATTTTCAACCTCTGATTTGGTTTTAGACAATTTTGACCTTGTCATTCTGAACGAAGTGAAGAATCTCATAAATCGGTGTCAATCAAGGTGTTGCAAGTTTTGTAAAGTGAATTATTCAACAAAGCAAGTTTTTTTGTCAAAAAAATTTGTTATAAAAATATAGTGTTTTCTTTAGTAGGTCCTACACAGATTGCAGTTATCTTTGCATCTATAAGCTCGGTAATTTTATCAATGTATTTTTTAGCTGCTGTCGGTAGTTTATTGTAGCTTCTTACACTACCAGTAGGAGATAGCCAGCCATCAAGTTCTTCATATACGGGCGCAAAATTTGAACTGAGTTCAGCTACTGATAGGAAGTCAGCTTGTCTGCGACAGGTCTGGAGACCTGTCGCTACCCTATGTTTATCTTCTTTATACTCATATTGCTTACAGATTTTGACTTTTGGTAGCTTATCAAGGACATCAAGTTTAGTGATAACAATCTTTTTTATATCATTAACTTTTAACGCTTTGCCAACAAGTACAGCATCAAGCCAGCCACACCTTCTCGGTCTACCAGTAGTAGCCCCATATTCCTGACCCATCTCTCTTACAATATTCTCAAATTCTTTTGTCATCCTTGTTGGCAATGGCCCATTACCAACCCTTGATGTATATGCTTTTGTGACACCTATAACTTCGTCAATTTTTGTCGGTCCTATACCAAGACCACAGCAGGCAGCACCAGCTTGCGGGTTTGATGATGTAACAAATGGGTAGGTGCCATGGTCAACATCAAGTAGTAAGCCCTGTGCACCCTCTAAGATTACTTCCTTACCTTTATCTATCCATTGGTTTAGTAAAGTTGAGGTATCAGTTATAAATGGGATGATAAAATCACTAAAAGATTTATATTGAACATAAATTTTGTCAAGTTTTAAAGATGGATATTCTTTGAGGTTATTTTTAAGCTTTTCTTTAAAGACTTCAGGATACAAAAGGTCAGCTACCCTTATTCCTCGACGAGCATACTTGTCTTCATAACAAGGTCCTATGCCCATACGAGTTGTGCCTAATAACCCATCTTTGTCGTCTCTCAGTTTATGATAAGGCATAACAAGATGTGCCTTATCACTGATAAAAAGCCTATGCTCAATATTAATTCCTTTAGATTTAGCAGTTTTTATCTCTTTTATAAGGACTTCAGGGTCGATGACAACACCGTTCCCAATTATACAAATAGTATGTGGGTATATAATTCCGGAAGGAATAATGTGAAATACAAGCCTATCACCACCTACATAAATAGTATGACCTGCATTTGCACCACCATTGTATCTTGCAACTACATCTGCATCTTTAGCAAATAGCTCTATAACCCTACCTTTACCTTCATCTCCCCATTGGGTACCTACAATGACTCTAACCATGCTTTTTACAACGTGGGTGTCTTCAATATGTGATAGTATCGGGTATTATATAATCCTCGGGATTAACTGCTTTTCCAAGAACCCTTACTTCGTAATACAGGTGCGGACCTGTAGAGTAACCGGTGTTACCTATCCACCCTATTACCTGACCCCTTTCAACCTTACTGTAAGGAGTAACTGCTATACGGGACAGATGACCGTATAAGGTCATGTAGCCAAATCCGTGGTCAAGTTCTATAAAACGACCAAGCCATTTTCTGTATCCAGTATGAACAACTGTCCCTGTAGCTGGTGCAATTACAGGGGTGCCAGTCCTATTTGCGATATCAATTCCCTTATGAAAGCTAGGATATGGACGATTGCGCCAGCCAAATTTTGATGTCACAATTCCTACAGTTGGCCAGATAGATGGGGTACGGAGGAGTAAATTCTCTATTTGCTTGGCTTTATGTGAGATTTCTTTAAAGCTGGCAAACTCAAAATCAAGGCACCTTTTTAATTTTATAATTGCTTCTTTAATAGGGTCTTCTGTGCCAATTTCACCCCTACCCCCAACTCCGAGTCTCCGTATGTCTTCATCAATGTAAGGAAGACCCCAAGTGAGTCTCTCTTTTATATCTAAGTTAATAAGTGAATCTAACTTTAACTCAAGTAAGCCTATCTTATACTTAGAATTCTCAACTGCTAAGCTAAGCTCTAAAGCCCTACTCTTTTGATATGCTAACTCTTTTGATTTAACAATTGAATTTACAACTTGGAAGATTGAGAATACTGAAATTATTGATATGCCTAAAATAACTATACCAGTTACGAGAAGGCGCCGAGTATTAATAAAGAACCATCTATCTCTTACACGAACTGTCCAGTATCGCACTGTGAGAAAACTTACTTGATAGCTTAAATTTTGTCAAGGATAAAATGAAAAAAAATTAACAATAAATTAGCTTGACAAATTGGTATTTTGGATTATATATTATTTATAGAGATGAAAAGTGATGAATCTTGCCTGCCCGACGGCAAGGCAGGCCTGTCGGCAGACAGAGGTATAGGTCTTATACTTGTAATGGGTATATTTGTAATACTCGGTACTATAGCAGTGGCACTCGTAACTATGAGTGTTAGCCAAATGAAGCTCAGCCATTATACTACAGATTCAAAACTTGCATTCCATTCTGCTGAAGCCGGTATAGACTATGCAATAGCGATGATACCGGGTTATCATGGTGCATTCCCGGATACGCCTGATATATGGATTACGCTACCAAATCAAGCCAAATATAAGAGTGGACTGCCGGATACTACTCCGACACCGGCTGAAATTATAGGTATCAGTTATTTAACTGGCTACAGTATGGAATTGGGGTCAGACTTTTTCAGTGTTGTCTATGACCTAACTGCATCTGGCAAGTTCGAAGAAAGTAAGCGTATAATCAAAGCCAGAGTTAAATGTGGTCCGTTACCGAGTGGTAAAGTTCCTGAATATTAATAGGGACGAAGATGGCGGTGATTATAAAGGAGATTAAATTAGTGGGTTCAAAGGGTAGTAAGGAATTGGCAGCAATTTTTGACAGTGGAGCAACCTATTCTTGCATAAGACCAGAGGTAGCAGAGAAACTTGGGCTAGTTGAGCCTTTGCCGGACATAATGGAATTTGGAACTGCAAAAGGTGGCGAAAAGCTAATTGCAGAAAAGAGGGTTACACTTAATTTTTATCTAAATGGGTATCGGTTTTCAGATGAGTTTATGCTCATTCCACCACTATCTGAAGAAGTAATAATTGGGGCATCAACACTACAGAAGTGGCGAATGAAACTGGACTTTGAGAATGATGAGGTAATCATTGACCCAAGAGTGACAAAACTAAGGCTTTTATAATATAAGGGGGTGAATTATGTTTAGCTTTATTATTTTATTTATTGTTTCGCAACTAGCAGTAGCAAAGGAGGGCGTTAAGATTGGACTTGAGACTACAATATTTGGTCCTTCGCCTATTATATATGAGACTACTATTATGAAGAAGGGTAACAAATTACGAATAGATGAGACACTGCCTAACTCAGAAGAGATAGGCTCAGTTGTTATATGGGATGGTAAAGAGTGCTTGCTATTTACACCTAATAAGAAGCCACAATCAATATCACCTATAAAGGATGGACTTGACTTCATCGGCTTTAGTAGTGAATTTAAAACAAAAGGTGAACTATGGGATATAGATAAAGTGACTGGCCTACCTGTTAAAAAGACGACTTCGGTTGGTGATACATACTATAAAGACTACACACAGATTCATAACTTTGGTGCATTACCAACACTAATTGAAGAATATAGTAAAGATAGACTTGACCGCCGTACAGTTGTGAAATATGTGGATGATGAAGTAGAGTTGAGGGCAGAGTTATTTGACCTACATAAGGTTAAGTTTACAGAGAAGGCTAAAAAAGAGGCTAAGAAACTAAACTTTGAGTAATGGAGAGGGATAAATGAGTTTCACCCAAATATTTACAATTTTTGCTTCTTGTGTAACAATATTCGCATTTATTGTAGGTATATTTTCTGTTTACAATGGTAGGATGACAAGGAATGAAGTATCAAAAGAGACAAGGGCAACAAGAGAGAGCTTAGGTGAGATTTTGATCAGAATGGAAGGGCTTCTTGTCCGAATGGATGAAGAGCTTAAGCTGGCAAGAGAGGAGCATAAAATGATGTTTGAGGAGCATAAAATGATGTTTAAAAAATTAGGATAGGAAGAGATTGCTTCGCCCTGATAAATCGGGGCTCGCAATGACAGTAGTGGATTAAGAAAAAGAATGATAGATAGGAGGAAATGATGAACCTATTTCAGTTTTCGTTTGGCATATATTTTGCTTTTGTAGGTGCTTATCTATCCATAATTTTAGCAAGATTACTCAAGCAAAATGGCAGATTATTGGATAAAATGGACGAGAGTCTCAGGAAAACATTAGAGAAAATAGATGAGGGATTCAAGAAAATGGACGAAGAGTTTAAGCTTGCAAGAGAAGAGCATAGACTTACAAGAGAAGAGTATAAAATGATGTTTAAAAAATTAGGAGGCTAAGATGAAAAAGCTATCATTTATTTTAGCTTTGTTTTTGCCCATGTTTTTGTGGGCGGCTGATGAAGATTTGTTCATAGTAACAACTGAGCCTGATGTCCTTATTATACTTGATACATCAGGCTCTATGACATGTGATATGGCTGGCAATTATACTTGGGGTGATGGTAGTTCAGATTATCCGGGTAGAGACACTAATGGAGATGGCTATCCAAATGATTCAAGATTGTATATAATGAAGAATGCACTATTACAAGTTGTAGACAAGCATAAAGGGATAAGGTTTGGTTTGCTGACTTATGGTCAATATAAGAATGTTAATGAGCCATCAAGAGGTGGTCCTGGTGGTGGTGGTTGGTATCGTACTTCACCGTATAAACCATCTAATACACAAAATATACCATGGCATGGTGTAGATAAATACTATAATGACTACTGGCCAAAAAGCTATCCGGACTCAAAGTACGAAGTCTTGAGGGCTCCTATGGGATTAGCAGGCGACCCCGCCCATATAGGACAAATTAAGTCATGGATTGACCACGAGCAAAAGGTACAGGAACTAAGGGCGGATGGTGGCACCCCAATCGGTGGTGCACTTTACTGGGCACGTCAGTATTATACACAGGAGCTTATTCCAAAGGACCCAGCTAAGAAATGCAGAGGCTACTATGTTTTACTTTGCTCAGATGGAGAGGAGACTGGTTATCCAAACTATAACCCAAATTCACCATATACAGAGGCTACAAAGTTACGTAATGTCACAATTGCAGGTGTTAAATACGATATCCGCACTTTTGTTTTGGGCGTGGCAGTGGGCGGAGGAGAAGGTGCAACTTGTCTTGATTCAATTGCTAAACTTGGTGGTACCGAGCACTATTATCCTGCTACTACACCCGCACAATTGGATTCAGCACTTGAGGCTATACTTTCAATGATAGAAGAAAGGGAAGTCGTCTTTACAGGTCCTGAAGTGCCATCAGTGCGGACAAAGTATTATAGAGATATATTCATTGCATCACTCATCCCTTCAGAAAAGCCATTCTGGACTGGCTATTTACGGGCATTTAGACTAAATCCGGATGGTACACTGCCAGTTGATACACTTGGCCAGGTATTAACTACACCAATATGGGAAGCAGGTGAAGTGCTCAAAAATACTTCAATATATGATAGAAACATATACACTGAGAAAAATGGTAGTATCGTCCCATTCACAACATATTATGTAGACTCAGTTGACCTCGGTGTTCCCAATGATTCTGTTGAGCCATTGATTAACTGGGTACGTGGTGACAATGGATATAATTGGAAGCTTGGTGATATATTCCATTCATGGCCAGTATGTGTCGGGCCGCCTTCCCCATGGTATTCTGAAGAAGGATATAACCAGTTTAAGGTTGACAAGGGGCATCGTAGTAAAGTAGTTATAGCAGGTGCTAATGATGGTATGCTACACGCATTTGATGCAGGTACTTATGTAGCGGCGGGTGACTCATTTTCATCAGGGACTGGGAGTGAGAAATGGGCATTTATCCCAAATAATCTTTTGCCAAGACTTAAAACTCTGCCAGATACACATAACTTTTATGTTGATGGTAGTCCAGTAGCATTTGAGGCATGGTTTCCATCAGGTCCTTATGATAAGACTAAGGAGGCAAATGAGTGGAAGACAGTGTTGATATGTGGTGAGCGTGATGGTGGTAGCTATTACTTTGCACTTAATATAACTGATGTATATAATCCTACATTTTTATGGAAGTTCACTGATGCAAGCCTCGCTCGTACCTGGTCAACTCCAGGAATTGGTAAAGTGAAAAAATTAGAGGGCTATGAGGAGTGGGTAGCAGTTATAGGCGGTGGTCTTAATAAGGAAGCAGGTACTAAAGGACGTGCAGTTTATGTAGTTAAAGTTGCTGACGGTAGCTTACTTCGTAAGTTTACCCATGATGATATGACTTACTCAATACCATCAGAGCCAATGCTTGTTGACATAAATAACGATGTATATGCAGATTATATCTATATAGGTGATATTGGTGGTCAATTATGGAAGATAGATATAAGGGGTGGCAGTGATGCAGCATGGACAATTTACAGAGTCTTTGCAGCTCAAGGAGAGCAGCCTTTTTACTATCCACCAACTTATGCTCTTGATAATGAAGGCCATTCTTGGCTGTTTTTTGGTGGTGGTGATAGGGACTCAGTTAAAAGGACAAATACTTTTAACAGATTCTATGGAATGAGAGACAATGGGCAGACATCCCCTTATACTGACGCAGACCTCGTTGATGTTACAGTGACAGGCACACCAAATGACAACGGCTGGTATATAAAATTAGGTAAAAATGAGAAGAGTGTTGGAAAAGCAATTGTATTTGCTGATACAGTATACTTCGTAACTTACGAGCCAACGAAACCTGAAGACCCATGTGAAATAGCGGGGCTTGCCAGGCTATACAAAATTTGCTTTACTACTGGTAAAGGGGAATCAGAAGAAATTGGGTCAGGTGTACCGACGAGCCCACAAATCACTGTTACAGAGGAGGGCGATTTTGTCATATTTGTAGGCGGAAGCGAAGGTGAGTTAGTAGCTGAGAAAATAACAACACCCGGGCCATTTAAGAAAACAATCTACTGGAGAGAAGAAAAGTATTAGTAGGGACTTGATTAATCAAGCCCATACCAGTAGGTAGAGGTAGATCTCCTGACCTGCCTAATCCGGCTATTTCTCTTTCTTAAATCTGTCCTGTAGCTTCTTTTTAACTTCAGGTAGTGTAGTGTATTCCATATCTGCGAGTGGCAACCTATGTGGCTCAAACGGTCCATGTCGTCTCATATAATCTGTTATCTCATCTGCCATCCTACGAGAGCGCTCAAATGATGGGTCATCAAACATATCACGTGGACCGATAAGTTTGCCATCTGATAATTGAAAACCTGCCCCTATCACTCTTGGTGGACCATCAAATCTTGTCGGATTAGCTTCCTTAAATGATACAGGCATAAATGGACCATGATGTGAGCCCCTCATCCAGCCTGCTACAAGATATGGGAGTGCAAAGCCTTCAAGAACTTCACCCACTGCAGGAAAGCCCGATTGGCTACGCACAATAAGAACTGGGTCGTCCTTGCCTACATATTTACCTGCTACGAGAGCAAGCTTTTGAGTTGATGATACAGCTGCTATCTCATTATCAGATTTACGCCACACCCTTTTTATGATGTAATGCTCCTTTGCCCCTATGAAGACAAGCATATCATAGAGTTCTTCAGGTGCTGAAAATATCACAGTCTCCTGTTTAAACACATCAAGGACTTCAAACTTAAATCCATCATGTAAGCTTGGGTCTATCACAAGACCTGCTGTATTAAATGGGTCAGCAAATATCTTGTAAAGTGGCAAATTCCATGCACCCGGTGATGTCTTATCACCCATAAAGATAATGAGTGGCTCTGATTTTCTCTCAGTTATCTCCATTTCTGCAACCCCGGGTCCCATACCTTTGACATTGCCAGAAAAGGCATCTGATAAAATATCCTGCCCTGCACCATATAGTTTCATACGCTTGGCAAGCTCAGTGCAGTCTTTAAATGTATCCCATGCAAGTTTATGTATGGATTCAGAGTCTTCACCTTTCTCATGTGTCATAATAAGTTCAAGATCATCACCACAATGCATAACATGGAAATCAATAAGTAAGCCTTTATCCTTCGCTATCTTAAGACTCTCTTCTGCTTTTTTTAGAATATCAGGATGCGATGAAGAATGCCCTACATACCCACCTATATCTGCTTTTATCACAGATACTGTAACTTTAGCCATAATTCACCCCCTTTACAAAACCCCTAAATCCGAAGTACTAAATCCTATTTTCATAAAATCCTAAATCCTAATTTCTAAATCCTAAACAAATCCCAAAATTAAAATTCCAAACCTGCCTGACGGCAGTCAGGTATTCCAAACGCTGTTTGGAATTTGGAGAATTGGAATTTAGATATCGTTTAGAATTTAGTGCTTGGAATTTAGGATTTTTCATTAGGTTAGGATTTAGAATTTCGTGCTTAGGATTTCTCATATTTATAGCCCATATTTGAACTATAACACTCCCGTATTGGATGTCAAGAAATAAATGCTTTGTTGAATAAATATTTTTGGCACCTTTGATTTTCAACCTCTGACTTGGTTTTAGACAATTTTGACCTTGTCATTCTGAACGAAGTGAAGAATCTCATAAATTGGTGTCAATCAAGGTGTTGCAAGTTTTGTAAAGTGAATTATTCAACAAAGCAAAAAACTTGACAAAATATTAAAGTAATATAAAATTGCTTGTATATGAGGAGGTGTAATATGAGATGGTTTTTCTTAATCCCGGCGTTAGTTGGGCTTACAGCTATCAACTGTGTTAAGCCGACTGAGCCACTAAAGGAAGTAGAGGATAGCCTTATTGAAGAGCCATTCTTTAAGGCAATTGACAACACATCATGGTCTGGTGACATTATTTTAGGGACAAAGGTGCCTACAAAAGCGTGGAGAGAGGCAAGTGTCAAGAGCAAGGATTACACAATTAGTGTCATAGGAGACACTGCAAATGTAGGTGTTACAGTTGTATGGGATGTGACCCTAAATGTAGTCTATGATAGTGTAGACACTGTCCCAAAGCCTGCCCCGTGTTACAAGGGTAATATTAACTTCCGCTTTGTAAAAGTAGAGAAATGGAAACTAAATGCACTATCGCCAGCTAATATCAAAGCTGATTCTGCTCTTGATGTACTAAAAATAGATTCAGTCCATGTGCAGTCCAATACGACAGTGATTTCACTTACTAACCCTACTGCTCTAATGTCAGTTGACACTTGGCCGTTTACATTCAATGTTGGTGATTTAGTTACTATAAGTGTATGGGGACCGGATTCTTCTCATGCTATAGTGCTACTACACACTTCCGAAGACAAACATAGATTTGAGTGGGATGGCACCAAATGGGTTATTACAGGGGTACCTGACACAGCCGGTGTTTATTGGTGTTTTATTGATGCAATTAATCGAGATGTAATTTTTGACAAAGCTGTTATGGCTGACCGTACCGTAGCGTGGGGTATTCCGTATAAAGTGGAATAGTTAAATTTAAAAGCATCCTAATCACATTTCACACCTTCAATGGGTAACCTCATTTTTATTGTGATTACTTATTAAATTTGCTTAATATGGCACTACTTTCACCAGAAATTAAAGAGCTGTTAAAGGATAAGGACTTTGACTCACTTAAAGCTATGCTATCCGAATTAGAGCCAGCTGATATTGCTGAGCTTATTAAACCATTACCCCCACATTCCAAGATTGCTGTTTTCAATTTACTTGAGTTTAAAATTGCACTTGAAGTATTTGAGCAATTAGAAGTGCACGATGAGATTGACATTTTGAAGTATCTTGATAAATCTAAAGCTGCAGAGTTATTGAATGAGATGTCCCCTAATGACAGGGCAGACTTATTCATACAGCTTACACAAAGGGAGGCACAGCGTTTTCTATCACTTATGAGAGAGGAGGAGGCAAGAAATGTAAAGGAACTTATAAGTTACCTGCCTCATACTGCTGGTGGCATTATGACAACTGAATTTGCATGGCTGCCGGACTCAGTTACTACAGGGGAGGCAATAGATTTTTTAAGACGAGAAAAGATAGATTTTGATTTTTATCAAATTTATGTCCTTAGTGATAAGAGACAACCTTTAGGGATTATCTCATTAAAGGGGTTGATTACTTATCCATCAGATACACCTATTAAGAAAATTATGACCAAGATACCAGCTGTTCCATTAAATATGGACCAGGAGAAGGTAGCTAAACTTATTTATAAATATGACCTCGCCTCCATCCCAGTAGTTGACTCTGATAAAAAGATACGCGGTATCGTTAAAGTAGACGATGCAATTGATGTGATAGAAGCCGAGCATACAGAGGATGCACATAAGTTTGGTGCTGTCACTTCTGCACCTGAAGATTACCTTTCTGCTAAAGTTATAAATATAGCTAAATCACGAGTTATTTGGCTTATCGTCTTATTAATTGCAAGCTTTATGTCTGGTACTATAATTGAGAAATACTCTTATGTGCTTAATGCAATGGTATCACTTACAATTTTTATACCCCTACTACTTGATTCAGCTGGTAATGCGGGGACACAGGCAGCGACTGTCGTTGTGCGTGGCTTAGCTATAGGGGAGATTGAGTTTAGCTCAATATGGCGTGTTGTAAGGAAAGAGTTTTTGACTGGCATCTTAATGGGGATAGGACTTGGAATACTGACTGCAATGAGAGCACTGGTAGTTAAGACAAGTCCACTATTTGGACTTACAGTTGGCATTTCTATGGTTGCAGGTATTTGTGTAGCTACAACTATTGGTGGTATACTTCCTATCATTTTTCAAAAGCTGAAACTGGACCCCGCCCTTATGTCAAGTCCATTGCTTACTACAATTATGGACTCAACTACACTTCTTATATATTTTGGAGTAGCTATTAAGATACTACAAATATGAAAGCTAAGATTGAATCTAATGGGGCTATACTTCTTGGCGATTGCTTAACTTGTGATGCCCACTTTAATAGACCAATAAGGGTGGTGACACATGCTCACCTTGACCACATACTGGGACTTGAAGACAGTATCAACGAGTGTGAGCAAGTGTTGATGACATCTCAAACAATGGATATGGTTAAAATTATAAGGGGAAATAAACTCGTCAATTCGCAAAAAATACACTGCCTACAGTATGGAACTCCATTTATCTATGGAAATGAAAAAATAACCCTATACCCAGCTCATCATATTATTGGGTCAGCTCAAGTTCTCCTTAACTCTGACTCTCGTATAGTTTATACAGGTGATTTTAGGCTGTGCAGCAATATCATTGAAGCAGATACACTTGTTATTGAAGCAACTTATGGAAACCCACAAAGAAGACGTAAGTTTAAAAATGAAGTCAAATCAAGGCTTATTGATTTAATTAAAGAGTCACTTAAAGTTGGGTCAGTGTATATATTTGGTTATTATGGTAAATTACAAGAAGCGCTCGAATTTGTCCATAATGCAAATATTGGGGTCCCAGTGGTGGTACCAGAAAAGGTGTTTAAAATGATGCAAATGTGTGAGAAGTATGGGATGGAGTTTGGTAAGTATATTTGTTCAACATCTACTGAGGCCAAAGGGCTTTCGCAATTTATTGGCCTTTACCATATGGGGGCAAGACAGTGGGTAGGTAAGGATGCCGTTAAGATTTACTTATCTGGATGGGAATTTAAAGAACCAGTTAAAAAGGAAAGTGAAACCGAATTTACAGTCGCATACTCTGACCATGCAGACTTTGACGACCTTATTGAATATGTTAAATTAAGTAAGCCTAAACTTGTCATAACTGACAATAAGAGAGTAGGTGATGCAGTAACTCTTGCACAAGAGATAAAAAAACAGCTCGGTATCCAAGCTTACCCAATGCCATAAATGTAACCATTTACTTATCTAAGCCAAATTTTGCTCATTTCCTTACTAACGCAAGTCTTAAAACTCAAAAGTTAAACCTACAACTTAAAAGTCAAAAACTTTATTCTTTTCTTCTACTTTTAAGTTTTTATAAATAGAGTGGCATCTCCTCACCAACTGTTGTTGGTGGACCGTGGCCTGGGCAGATTTTGGTGTCAGGCGGTAGTATCATAATCTTATTTCTTATACTTTTTAAAATATCGCGTTCATCACCACCTGGCAGTTCCGTATTCCCATAGCCTCCACAAAATATTGTATCACCACTTAAAAGTATATTTTCTATAAGGAAACAACAGCTACCAGGTGTATGACCTGGTGTATGAATAACTTTAATTGAGGTTTTACCAAATTTGAGGAAAGCTCCATCATTGATTTCAAAATCAAATATATTAGATGTTTTATCAAGAGGTGCTACCTCAAGTGGATGAATTCCGGCTCTCACATTAAGTGCATTTTTGACATCAATTAGAGCTTGTGTATGGTCAAAGTGGTTGTGTGTCAAAAGTATAATTTTTACATAAAGCCCATCACATGCAGCAATAATCTTATCAGCTTCTGCACCCGGGTCAACAATTACACCTTCGTTTTCTAAGCTTAAAATGTAAGCATTAGTCTCTAAAGGACCAACAACTATCCTTTGAAGCTTTATCATAAATGAGATTGCTTCGTCATTTCGTTCCTTGCAATGACGAGAAAGGATAACATCACCTTATGAACTCAACTTCTGATGGTGTCAACTTACTTATTATACCAGTGGCTTCCCTAAGTAGTAGGCTACCATCACATTCAATATCACAAAATTCACCTAATATTTCATCACCCTTTACTTTAATTATTACCCTTTCACCTAACAACAAAAGGCGGCTTTTTATAAGATTTAATATGTCTTCTCGTTCAATGTTATTTTCAAAATTAATGATAAACTCGTTCAAAAACTCTTCATTATCAATTTGGGAGCCAAGTTCTATCCTTAAAGAAGTGGCATCCGGTAACTCTTTTGGGAAGTTTACTTGATTTAAATTAACTCCTACTCCAATAACTAATTTTTCACCTTCACTCTCTGTCAGTATACCACCTATTTTTTTACCCCTAATTAAAATATCATTTGGCCACCTTATTCCTGTGGTTAATGGGCTAAATTTCTTAATCGTCTCAACAATACTAAATGCAGTCCTCAGTGATGGAATAGATATCTGACTGCCGTCGGGCAAGTTTTTTGGTGTTACAATGCTACACCATAGTCCACCTTTTGGAGACCACCAATACCTACCCCATCTCCCTTTCCCTTTGGTTTGTTCATTGGCTACTATAATAAAGTAATCAGGCATCTCATTATTTTGGAGCAGCTCCTTTGCAGTCTCATTTGTAGAAGCCAATGTTTCATAGGAATAAATTTTTTTAAAAAGATGAGGTCTCGCTTCTTTTGGTTCTTCCATCTTGCAATTACAATAATGGAGGTATTCATTTTTGTCAACTCAAAAAATGAGTAAAAAAACTGTTAGGTAAAAAAAATAAAAATTAGAACTTTTTGCTGAAAAGTAACACTTTTTGCAAAAAAACTTGCTTTGTTGAATAAATATTTCAGGGTAGAATTCCCAGTAAGATTATAAGCTCAGTTTTAAATTAGATTTATTTAAAATAGATTTGGTGTTCTCATTTTCTCGGTCTTTCCAATAAAGTAATAAACTTTTTTGCCTTTGGGTGGAATGAATCCAGTCTTAAAGTCTTCCAAAAACTATCGAGAGCATTGTCAATAAGACCAAGTTTATAATTAATAAGACCGGAGAGATAGTAAAGCTCTGGTTCGTAAGGCAGGTTTTTAAGACATAATTTAGCATACCTTAAAGCATTTTTAAAATTTCCTTCTCTATAATAGAGAAAAGAAACCCTTAATATAGAATCGGGATAATTGCTTTTAAGGTAGTTTGTTTTTGCTTTAGAGAGAACTTCCTTCTTTTCCTGAATAAGGCCTAGAAGAAATAGGCGTTCTTTTCTATTGAGTTCCCTCAATTTATTTATACCATTTGTAAATAGCTCTGCCAGAACCTCTATACCACGGTGCCTTTGATAGCTTTTAAGGAGACTAAACCCCATCTTGTACCTGACATTAATATTTGAAGGAGATAAAAACATTGCCTTTTTGTAAAAATCAGATGCTTCTGCAAAGCGGTTGTTCTTAAATAATAGGTTACCGGTCCTTATGTATGGTTCAACTTTTTGTGGTTCGTCCTTTATTGCTTCTTTATAGTAATCATCAGCGTAGAAAAGGGGACTGTTTCGACGCCTAAATTCAGGAGAAAGTGATGGTCTGTGTCTCTCAAATAAATTGCCAATGAGAAAAAAAAGTCTTGCAAATGAAAATTCTTTCTCTGTAGTCTTTTTTGCTCTCTCCTTCACATTGAAGTCCTTTAAGATAAGCCCTTTTAGCCTCATCTCTCAATTCCCTTTCATAGTAGAGATTTCCAAGCGAGATGTATGCGTGGGAATCTTCGGGCTTCAATTTTATAGCCTTTTTATAGCTTTTTTCTGCTTTGTAAAATTCCCTCAGTTGTGTATATAGTCTACCAAGTAGAATATGAGTATTGTGATTATTCGGGTTTATTTTGATGTAATTATAAAGAAGCTTCGCAGCTATCGTAAGTGTTGGTTTAGATTCTTGTTCCCACTTCTGGCTGAGCAAAAGCGCAGTATTACCGAAGTGGTAGTAGACTCTGTTTTTTCTTTTCTTTTTGGGAGTTTTTTCCACAATAGAGAGCAATTTCTCAGCTCGATGATACATAGTGTGGTACCTTATCACTTCTTCATAACCTCGGTTTGCAATCTCTCCACGTTTATCTTCATGAGTTAAATAATATTCTGCAAGCTCTATAAAGTTATTAGGTTTATATGTTACTAAATGATATCTGTCCTTGAATAGGTCTAAAAGACCGTTTGTAATGTACTCAGATAAAAGCATCCTACCACAAGCCATAACCTGAAATACTCTAGTATTGACACCGTTAGAAAAACTCTCATTTAAACCAATTTTTGACTTACTGGACACTGCTACAGCTTCCTCTGGAGAAATTCTTTTCTCTCCTATATTTGGTTTATGCATTACATCAAACCTTCTCTTTAGTTCATTTAATATTGCAATTCTCTTGAGACGAAAACGCCTACTCGTAATTCCAACAAACACAATATCGTAGATTCTCTCTTCCTTGTACGGCTTATATATCTCAATATCAACACCACGGGGTAACTAATGAGCATTAAATCCCATTTTTAAAAATCTTAAGGCACAATCCTTCTGGTCTACAAGTGTAAGGTCAAAAGAGTGTGCGTACTCCTTTTGCCAATAAAAATTAATAGGAGTATCTATAGTATACCAGACACTCAGTGCCGATGCCTCATGTATATCATATCATATGGAGGAAATGGGAAGCTCATTGAGGTAAAAAGAATAAAATCGGGACTCTCTCCAATACTTCCTAAAACTTCCCTTATTGAAAAATCTGCTTGTGTGGTGGGTGTATTTATTACAGTATGACCCATTTTTCTAAGTTCCTTATCAAAATATGGTTTACCTAGGGAAAGGATAAACATCTTAAAATAGCTCCTCGGTAATTTTTTCTATCCAACCTTTACCTAATTCAATCATATAACACTCTGTTTCTTTCACAAGGTCAAAAATAAAATCAAATCTCTTTCTATCATCCGGGTAGAACAGTCTTGTTGAAGAGAAATTCATTTTATCTCCAAATATTCTGCAGAGTGTATCCTTTTTCCCTATGCTCTTGACTTTTAATCCTTGGCATTTAGAAAAACAAGGTAAGAGTATTTTGTGTAAAATACTCTTACCTAAAGTAGGAAAAACCTCATTTAGTTTTATAGTATAATTCTTGACAAAAGGATTCAATTCAGGATAAAGACGCAGGAGCTCGTAATCTGCATGAGATGGCCAATAACATGAGAATAGCTCCCACTTTCCTCTTTCCTTTTTCAATAGTACCATATCATCATCTAAAAAACTAAACCCTTTTCTAAGTAGTGAAATACAGAGGGTAGTCTTTCCACTCCCACTAGGTCCTACTAATAGGTATCCACGCCCATCTCTTGATACTGCCGCAGAATGTAGGGGAATATAACCTCGACAGCCAAGTGAGAATGATATTCCTTGTGAGAGCGCTCTATTGCACAGAAATTGCTTTTCGCGTGCATTCCTCTTTATATAAACTGTCTCTGTTAATCTATGCTCATCATAGACAATAAACATCTCATCATCCCATTTTTGTAGGTAAATATTCCCGTCTTTATATGTTACAAAATTGAACAGCTTCTCTGGTGGGCTTGAAGGAAAATGTCTTACACTTGTTTTAGATAAAAGAAACTGTCCCCTTAATTTAGGAAACTTATTTGAGTAGAGATATGTAACTACAATACTATCATCTATAGAGCCAAGGATAGGAATATTCAATGAACTGAGTAGTTCTCTATTGTTTAATATTAACTTTAGATGAGGCTTTTCAATAATAATCATGTCTTCATACTTTTTATAACAGCCTCATCCTCAAGCTTTCTAAACTCTTGAGTGAACTTACAGAAAGTTTTAGGTGCTCTACAGTAATCCCTGTTCTCTATATAAGCCATGGCAGGACACCTTGTACAGAATTTTAAGTATTTACAAGAACGACAATCTATTAAGTCATTAAGAGTCAAATTTCTAAGTCTTAAAAATACCTCTGAGTAATTCCATATCTCACCAAGCGATTTTTCATAGATGTTACCTGCCTCCAGTGGAAAGTTAGGACAGGGAAGGACTCGTCCATCTGGACAAATAGTACATCCTGTAACACCAGCAGAACATAGCATGCCATAGTTATAATACTTGAGGGGTTCTATAGAGAACGTTTCTACAAACTTTATATTAGGATTTTTGGCAATCTGATATATGTCTGAAGTCGGAATCTGGTACTCTATCGGGCTCATGTCGTAATTTCTTTTCCCACTTATAATGGCAGCGAATATTAGCTTGAGATATGGCATTCCGTTGAACATACTTCTTACTTTAGGTACTTCGTGGTAGTTGATTTTTGTTATTGGAAACTTTACTGTAGTTTTTACACCCCTGCTTGAAAGATTTTGTATACCAGCCATTACTTTTGAAAATGCACGTACACCTGTAAAACTTACATAAGTATCGTCTGATGCGCCGTAAAGGGTTAACTCCACACCGTATACATTAAGCTGTGCAAGTCTACCTGCAATATCATCTGTAATTAGTGTACCATTTGTACCGAGACGGACTGCAAACCCCCTATTTCTTGCTTCCTCTATAATATCAAGGCAGTCACTTCTCATAAAGGGCTCACCACCCGATATTTTAAGAAAAAGGGTGCCAAGCTCAGCTGCCTCATCCATGAGTTTAATAAGGCGTGCTTTCTTTAATACACCTCTATAGTTTTCAAGAAAACAGTAACGACACCTTAAATTACAGTTTTGAGTTACTTCTATTAAAAGCCTTATGAGAGGGTATCTCTTCATACTTGCGAAACCAAGCCTTCTTGTAACAAATTAGTCACAAACTCAAGTACATCTGCCTTTACATCAACACTCTTATTCTGAGGGATGGCACAATCTCTCTTTATTACATCTACAACCGTACTTATAGATTTATCGCCATCAAATTGTTTCCAGATATAACTTGCTATTTTATTAAGGGTATAAAATTTGCCCGAAGGTATATGAAGGAGAAGAATCTCACCCTCAATTTCTCGCCAAGCAAGCTCTTCTTCTTTCCTTTTGACCTTCGTCCCGAGCTCAGGTCGAGGGACTTTATTTGAAATAGAGCATTGTTTATCGTTCTCCATAATATCCCTTTACTATTTTACATGTAAAGTCGGGTCTCCTAAACATATTGCCATGCGTGAAGTAAGCAACACTGCAGCATCTCCTACATTTCCAAAAGAATTTACAGCCATAGCAGTCTACGAAATCCTTTGGTGTAGCATTTCTTATTTTAAGAAGAACATCGGAGTTATTCCATATCTCATCAAAAGACTCGTTATAGATATTACCCGCAGAAAGGGGAAAGAACTGGCATGGGTAAACATCGCCATTAACTGCAATATAACAGCCATGGATTGCATGGTAACAATTTAACCCTTTAGGATTATGCCTACGTTCATGTGCGATAAACCTATTTGAAGGATAGCCCATTTTTAGCAATTCAATTATCTTACTGGGTTCCAAAGAACAAGCTGCAGGAGGGCGACTTCCGTCATGCCTATTAAACATGAGAGGATTAAAATTTACATTTGTTAAAGGAAATCTACTAAGAATTTGGACCATTTTATCCATGTCTTGAACATTATTATTAGTTATTGGGATATTCACTGTGACATGACAATTATTTTCAAATAATGTCTCAAGTGATTTAATCGCACACACATATCCATCAGCTACACCTGTCACTGCTTCATAAGTTGAGGCGGATGCACCGTAGAAGCTTAGAACATAGGAAAGAACACTAAGTTTCTTCAACTCCTTAACAATTGAGTTTGTAATTAATGAACCGTTTGAGTATACGGTTACATATAACCCTCTTTTACGTGCTTCTGAGACTATCTTTAAGAAATCTGGATAAAGAAAAGGCTCTCCCCCTGTAAGACGGATGTAGAGACCTTTTAGACGCGTGAATTCATCAAATATATCTACTATTTTAATGAATGGTATATCTAAGTTAAAGTCTGTGATGTAACAATGCTTACATCTAAAATTACAGTGGCTAGTTATCGCTATCTCGAGAATGTTTATAATAGCCATTCTATCCTTACAGCTAACTTGTTAGGCTTCCGTATAAATTATAAAGAGTCTATAAAAATAACACTCCGTAAGACTATTCAGCTTCAGGTGGACAGCCTGGTGGAGAAATTTTGCATGCCATATAATCTAACTTATAATTATTATAATTATAATAATAGGAATTGGCAAAAGCATCTTTCTGGTCATCGTATTTGGTGATCAGTGGTTTCTCATATTTGAGCTTTTTTCGCATCACTTTTTCTCCCTTTCCACCTTTTAAACTTTTTCCCATTTTCCCCTCCTTTTTATCAAATTTTAATCCTTTATTTACTATATCACATTTTTTTACTCATTTGTCAAATTTTTTTATTTTGTGGGGATGACTGATGACCCCACATGATAACCACTTTCTATGAAATTGTTAAAATTATCTAAAATCACAGAAGGTAAATTAAATACTTTACCAACAGTCCATAAACTGTGCATAGAATTTTAATTTAGGCAGTATCCTAACTTTCTAATTAATAAATCTCTGGGAAACCTACTTCTAAATGCTCCCACACTTTTAGAGCCTTCAATAGTTGTATTTCCTTCACCATATTATTGATGCTTTCTTTTGTTTTTGAATTTATGTTATTGAGAAAATATTTAAAGACATTGCCGCTATTCATATTTTTAATAAATAAATTCTGCAAACTCTTTATTGCCAATGAACTCAGCCCTTTTACCCGATATACAAGTTCTTTTCTTATAAAAAGTTTCTTGTTAGGATTTAATATAACTTCTTTACCAGCTTCAGTAAAACTAATATTCTCTGTTAATATTGGCCTAAAATAACTTATGATTAAACTATATTTATCGAAATTAATATACTTTAAGAGAGATGGATGGAAAAAAAGCTCTGTCTTGGTATCATTTAATGACCACAAATTATTCGTACATTTATTCTTTTCTATGATTTTAACAATCCTTTTTATATTTGTTGGTGAATTTTGAATTGATAAACTCCTTATATATCCCGCACTCGTTATTTTTTCAAAATTTTCTCTAATTAAAGATGCCGCTTGTTTCCTATAGCCTCTTTGATGAAACTGGGCTTTATAAGCACTCGAACAATAGTTAATTGGTAGCCTTATTTTATTATCCAGAGCGTATCTTATAAGCTTTAGTGCAGTCATTTCTGATTCAAAAATAGGTACAGTAGAATAATGAAGAAAGGTATAGTTTCGATCAATATAATTCTTATAATTATACTTAGTAGTAAGTAATTGATGTAAGTTTAAATAATTAACACCAATCCTCTGCATTTGGACTAAACTTTTTTTTAGTATTTCATAATCCTCTGGGATAGCGGGAATTTCAACTGTAACTGTATTTATAGTATTAACAGCTAATTCTATACAGTGCAAATCATAATCTCTGGCACTAATATTGAATCTAATCTCATCAAGCCCAGCTTCTTTCAATCTTTTAGACTTATCTCTATCAATTAAATCACCATTTGTATATATCCAGAGATAAATCTCTTTTCCAAATCTTTCTCTGATTTTCTTTATATATAACAATAATTTTTCAAAAACTAGCATGCACTCACCACCGCTAAAGCCGACACCTTTAAAATCAAACCTCTCTAAATAATCAAGATAATCTTTGAGAGTATTAAATACAATACCCTCCCCCTCCGGCACTTTTGGGGGACGTTCTTTTTTTATCTTTCGATCTTGGGGACAAAAAAAACAATTAGCTGTACATAGACCATTTATAAACATACAGGACCATCTCCCTTGTCCGCATATTAAACACCCTGGAGACAATCTGCCAGTATATATCTTGTTCTTCATAGAACTATAATTGACTTCATTAGACAGAGAGCTCAATAACTTATCTCTTTCTTTATTTGCCTGTATAGCTTCTTTTTTTGTTAACCACTTTAGCTCTGAATAAGCCCACCCGATATATCGTTCAATACTACTCATATTTATCTCTTTGAGCTCCATGCCTTCACCTTTTGTTTATCTTCTATTTATATTATGTAATAGCTAAGTTTTTCTAAAAATATAATATATTGACCTGACCCCCATTTGTCAAGACATATTTCTCCAAAATGTCACTTTCAAGCAAGAATGTCCCGTATGGTGTATAATTCCCTCCAGACAAGAAAGGAGGGGACATGTTCGCAGAATCCTGTGGAGAAAAGTTTCAAATAAGAAAGGTTACAGAAAAAGTGGCTGGAAGGTTTGAGGTTTTATCACTTGTAAAGAGGCAACTTATAACTCTAAAGATAGCCTCTCAAGAATTGGGACTCTCCTATAGGCACACTAGGC
>JASEGA010000009.1:60724-60958 GCA_030018315.1 bacterium
TACAATACTCTACATCTTTACGACTTGTTTCGTGAGCGGTATCCGGATAAGAGCCTCTGTTATAGTACTCTCCGGAATATTCTCATCTCAGCCCATCTCTACACTACCAAAATAAAGAAAAGAAGGAAACCAAGAAAGAGGTTTGAAAAGGAGAAATCGGGTGAACTTCTCCAAATGGATACCTCAAGACACAAGTGGATTCACGGTATAGATGAGTACTTTAGTCTCATTCTT
>JASEGA010000010.1 GCA_030018315.1 bacterium
GATTGTTGAAATATCAAGAAATGGGGGACTGACTTGGGAACAAATTACCCCTATTGGTGGCTATCCTTACACAATTGCGAATAATCCTCAAAGTCCTTTCCCCGGTGGAACACCATGCTACTCAGGGAGCAGAGACTGGACTCTTGCTCAGTTTGACCTTACTGGATATACCGGTGTAGTCAGTTTTAGGTGGCGGTTTGGCACTGATGGGTCTATAACTGAAGAAGGTTGGTACATTGACGATATTTATGTTGGTTCAATAGGAGTAGAATTAAGTGAACATATACCTACAAGTTTTGCTCTCTCACAGAATAGACCAAACCCATTCAATAAGTCATCAATTATTAGTTATCAGTTACCAGTTAAATGTTATGTAAGCTTAAAGATTTACGACTGTGCAGGTAGGCTTATTAGAAGTCTTGTTAATGAGGAGAAGAAGCCAGGTTATTATTCAATAAAATGGGATGGTAAAGATTCTTCTGGCAATAGGTTGGCTGCTGGAATTTACTTCTATAGATTTGAAAGTGATAAGTTTAATAAAATTAGGAAATTAATTTTGGTAAAGTAAAACTTCCTTCCCGATGGTAGGCAGGTATTATTAAAATAACTCTTTTAATAAACTACCAACTTTAGCTGGTTCTTCTGCTACTTTTACATTAGCTTGGTTAAATGCGAGTATTTTTTCAGCCGCTGTCCCACTACCACCTGATATAATTGCACCTGCATGTCCCATCCGTTTATCTGATGGAGCTGTCCTACCTGCAACGAAGGCTAATACTGGCTTTTTGATATTCAATTTGATATACTTAGCTGTCTCTTCTTCGTCAGTGCCCCCTATTTCACCAACAAGAACTGTAGCATTAGTTTCAGGGTCTTCTTCAAATAGCTTTAAACAATCTATAAATTTAAGCCCTATTATTGGGTCACCACCTATCCCAAGGCATGTGGATATGCCAAACCCTGCACTCACAATATGAGTAGCTATCTCATAAGTGAGGGTACCGGACCTTGATATCACACCTACAGAGCCTCTCTTAAATATATGGCCGGGTAGTATACCGACTTTGCATTTTCCAGGGGATATGATTCCGGGAGAATTTGGTCCTATAAGGTTTACCCTCTTTTCACCAAAAAACCTAACTACTTTAGCCATATCCATTGCAGGGATTCCCTCTGATATGCAAACAATAAGGTTTACACCAGAATCACCTGCCTCGTAAAGAGCGTCTACTGCAAACTTATATGGAACAAAAATAATTGAAGTGTTGGCTCCAGTTGCATCTACTGCTTCCTTTACAGTATCAAACACTGGAACGCCTTCAACTTTCTCACCACCTTTTCCAGGGGTAACACCTGCAACAACTTTTGTTCCATAATCTATCATTTGTTTAGTGTGAAAGGAACCATCTCTACCTGTTATTCCTTGAACAACAACTTTTGTGTGTTCATCAATAAGAATGCTCATTGTCCCCCCTCGCTAATTCTATTGCCTTCTTTGCTCCATCAGCCATAGAACTGACTGGAATAAGAGATGAGTTTGCCAAAATCTTTCTCGCTTTATCTTCATTTGTGCCAGTAAGTCTCACAACAATAGGCACTCTTATATCCATCTTTGAAATAGCTTCTATGATACCATTTGCTACATCGTCACACCTTGTTATACCACCAAATATATTAAAAAATACTACCTTTACATTTTTATCTCTCAGTAAAATATCAATAGCATTAATAACTTTCTCAGGACTTGATGAGCCTCCAATATCTAAGAAATTAGCAGGCTCTCCCCCATAATGCTTTATAAGGTCCATTGTCGCCATCGCTAAACCTGCACCATTTACTACACAGCCTATGTTACCATTTAGTTTGACATATGATAAGTCTTTACTTTTTGCCTCTATTTCAGTAGCCTCATCTGGAGTTACTTCTCGCATTGCTTCAAACTCCTTGTGTCTATATAAGCTTGAGTCATCAATATTTATTTTTGCATCAATAGCCCAAACCTCATCATTAGGAGTGACAACAAGTGGGTTTATCTCTGCTAATGAGGCATCAGCTCCTACAAATGCATTGTAGAGTTTTACAAGTACTGATGAAGCTTCAATAGCTATCTTAGGGTTAGTATAAATTTTAAAACAAAGCTCCCTTGCATGATGTGAAAGCAATCCAGTTAAGGGGTCAACTATAAATTTATGGATTTTTTCTGGAGTCTGCTTTGCTACTTCTTCAATATCTATTCCACCTGCAGCTGATACCATAACCACTGGCTTCTTTGTGCGTCTATCAAGAATAATACCCATATATGCTTCTGATTTAATATCTACTGACTCAGTGACTAACACTTTCTTAATAGTTATCCCCTTTATATTCATACCAAGAATCTTTCTTGCTCCTTCCTCTGCCTCTTCCGGTGTTTTAGCTAACTTTATTCCACCTGCTTTACCTCTTCCACCAACAAGGACTTGAGCCTTAACTGCGACAGGTTTACCAAGCTTGGTTGCTATCTTCTTAACTTCATCCACAGTCTCTGCTACCTCACCCTGAGGCACAGGTATCCCATAACGCCTAAAAATATCCTTTGCCTGATACTCATGAATCTTCATAAATCCTCCTTCATCATTGATGATAAAAATTTTAAATTATATTTTTCAATTAGACCGTTATCAGCAAAGCTAAAGTATTTGTTATCACCTATTATAATATGGTCCAAAACTTTAATTTGCATAGAATTACCAGCAGAAACTAAATCTTGTGTTATCTCCTTATCACTTTGACTTGGATTTGGGTCTCCTGACGGGTGATTATGCACAAAAATTAAACCAGCAGCATGAAACTTCAGCGCCTTTTCCATTATCTCACGCGGATAAATAGCACTCGAAGTTAAACTACCCTCAAATAAATCTTTAGCTTCTATCAATCTATTTTTACTATCTAAGAATATTACTTTAAAGACCTCTTTTTTGTTCTTTTGCATCGATTGATATAAATAATTAAATACTGCCCCTGATGACTTGAGTAAAATCATTGGTTTACCAATAATCTTTTTCTTTAGGTAGAGTTCAGATATTTCTTGAAAAAGCTTTATCCCGAAGGCATTAACAGGACCAACTCCTTTTACTTCTTGTAACTCTTCTAATGATGCGTCAAGGACACCTCGCAGTCCATTGAATCTCTTTATCAATTCCTTTGCCTGTTGCTTACAATCCTTACGAGGAGTGCCTAATGTAAGAAGTAACTCAATAATCTCATAATCATGGAACGCACCAAGACCAGTTTTAAGAAACTTATCACGCAATCTCTTCCTATGCCCTTCACTTTTATGTACCATCAGTTTTTGTAATAATTTAGTTTTTCTAAAACCTCTCAAATGTTCCCCTCCTGACGAGATTATTTTCTTTCATCACGAAAGACACGAAATTTCAAATTTAGAAATACTTAGCTATTACCAGTTTTTCGCATTTCCATTTACACAATTCTCGCTTCTCAATTCTCACTTCAGCATTATTGGAACTTCTCATTTCCCATAATTAGTTTACGTTTCAATTATGTATTTAATTCTACCTTACCAGGATGACCGAGCTCTCCCTGAACTTCAATCTTAGTATCCAAAAATTTCGTTATTACCCAAATGTTTGTGAGCAGGTGATTAGATATTCTTGATGTAGTAAAAACTGATTTCTCTCTTGCTAAAGCCAGATATGGTATAATCTGGTCAGCTAACCACTGGTCTATCGCTTGACCTGAATTGTAATAATACAGGAACTCATTGCATGCCTCTCTTGCCACTTTCTCAGCAGGTTTACCTCGTTCCCCTAGGGATGAGAAGCCAGCTAATGTATTCTCAAACTCTGCTAAGAGAAAGAAAAAAGTCCCTTTACTATAAGCAGTTACTTTACTAACTCCAATCTCTGGATAAAAATCTTTTAGCACCCGTTTTGCTTCATTTGCCTGACGTTCAGCTATTGATATAGGAAGACCAGAAACTACTGATATACCTCTTAATTTTTCAAAAGAACCATGCTCAACAAGTCCAATCCCTTTAATCTGATTCTTCCCCATTGGCTTAACCATTACTTCAAGTTCTCCCTTTCCTATTGGATAAAAACCCCATCTCAACAATGAGACTTCAAAATCTATTCCAAGTTTATTAAGAGTAGGTTGTAAAACCTTTTGAATATAATGAAATGAAGGGCTCCAATTCGTATGAGTACCACCTTTAATACTTACAACCGATGGTTCATTAGCATACAATAAAATAGGCAAGATTGTCTGTAGAACAAGCGTTGTTGCCCCTGCACTTCCTTTTTCTTCAGCTACATCAAAGGAAAACTGTCCATCTATTATATTACCGGGTTCAAACCACAATTCTTGTGAGCCAAACTTGATGCCTTCAGCAGATGCATTTGATATCTTAGCAGCTGCCTTTACACAAGTAAGATGTTGTTGTAGTAAGCCAGCAGGATTCCTACCTTTTCTTATATTCTTTATATGAACAGATTTTCCAGTTATAGATGCTAAAGCAAGAGCGATGCGTAAAATCTGACCCCCACCCTCACCATAACTACCATCTATTTCTATCATCCTTTTGCAACACCAATAGGAACTACTCTTGCAACCTTCTTTGAAATACCTGCCTGATGAACACTGTCAACAACTGCATCTACATCCTTATATGCACTAGGTGCTTCTTCGGCTAAGATTTTAGGATGTGTAGACCTTACAGCTTCACCGCGAGATTCAAGCTCTCTCTTAATAGTCTCACCACGAAACTTTTTAATTGCAGCATTACGACTCATAGACCTACCGGCTCCATGACAGGATGAACCAAACGACTCTATCATTGCATTATCTGTACCTACAAGAATATACGAAGCTGTCCCCATAGAGCCTGCAATCAATACAGGTTGACCAACTTTACGGTATATGACTGGCACTTCTGGATGTCCTGCAGGGAATGCTCTGGTAGCTCCTTTTCTATGTACATACACCTTCTTTCGCTTACCACCGACTATATGCTCCTCAAGTTTGCAAATATTATGGCAAACATCATATATGGTCTGTATCTCCATACTCTCCCAACTTTTTCCAAAAACTTGTGCAAAACTTTCACGTATCCAATGCGCAATTATTTGACGATTACAAAAGGCATAATTTGCAGCCGCTTTCATAGCTGCAAAATAGTCCTGTCCTTCATTAGAAGTAGTTGGTGCACATACAAGCTGAGGGTCGGGTAGTGTAATTCCATATTTTTTTGATGCACTTTCGTGTATCTTTAAATAGTCAGTTGCTACTTGATGTCCCAGTCCTCTTGACCCACAATGTACCATTATAGTAACCCGTCCTTTAGTTGTGACTCCAAATACCTTCGCAGTTTCAAGTTCATAAATATCAGTCACTACCTGGATTTCAAGAAAATGATTACCTGCCCCAAGAGTACCAAGTTGCGGAGCTCCCCTACTCATAGCATGAGACGAAATCTTGGATGGATTGGCCCCTTTAATACAGCCATTTTCTTCTATACGGTCTAAATCATCTGAAACACCATATCCATGGTCAACTGCCCACTTTGCACCATGGATAAAAACATCGTTTAGTTCTTTATTACTTAGGCGTAATTTACTTGCCGCTCCTACACCACATGGGATATCTCTAAACAGAGTGTCTATCAAAGACTGCAATTTTGGGTTCACCTCATCTATTGTGAGATTCGTCTTTAACATACGGACACCACAGTTAATGTCAAACCCTGTACACCCGCATGATATAACCCCTCTCTCCTCATCAAATGCGCCTACTGCACCCATCGGAAGTCCATATCCCCAATGCATATCAGGCATGCCAGCTACGGGCTCAAGTATACCAGGAAGACAGGCTACATTCGTCAATTGCTCTACTGCTGCATCCTCAACTGTATCTAATAGGAACTTATTTGCGTAAAAGATAGCTTCTACCTTCATACCCGGTCTTGCCTCTTTTGGGATTAACCACTTAAAATCGGATAACTTCTTAACTTTTTCTTTCATATTACTTCCCTATTTCATCTTAATATTACGGACACCTTTGCGCTTGTATATTCTCCTACTTTAAGTTGGTAAAAATATGTCCCAGCCGGTACTTGGATTCCAGTCTCATCTGTCCCATCCCATTTGATAGTATAGTTTCCTTCCTCTCTCATTTCATTAATTAGTGCCCTTACTAAATTACCAGCATTGTTATATATTTTAAGAGTAACCCAACCCGACACAGGAACATGATAGTTTATGGTCAAGAGCCGAATAGATGGATTTAGAGCAGTCTGAAAGACACCGTGTGAGCTTTCAGAAGTATTTGGTTTTTCACTCTCCTCCACTTTTTCTTCCCATTCTGATACCCAAATGTCATATCCACCATAACCACCTCCTCTCATGGCGCAAAAGTATAGTCTTGTTCCATCGGAAGAAATAGATGGGCAGGCCTCCCACTGCTTAGTGTTGATATTTGGCCCCAGCATAGTTGCCGGCTGCCAAGAGGTGTCCCCATATTCAGAGACCCAGATGTTCCACATATTATCTGACATTGATGTAAAATATAACTTCGTGCTATCCTGTGATATGCACGGAGCGAAACTGCGAATTCCTTGAGGCATGCCAAGTTCAACAACATTTGGGGGTTGCCAAGATCCGTCACTATATGAAGACTCAAAAATATAACATCCATTATCTAAATAGAGTTTCATTCCATTAGATGAAATGGATGGATGGTATTGGTAAAAAGAATCATTTATATTTGGGCCAAGATTAATTGGCGGCTGCCAAGAATTATCCTTATATTCCGACACCCAAATATCCGCCCCTCCATAGCCGCCTTCTCTAAGGGATGCAAAATAGAGCTTTGTGCCATCAGATGAAATAGAGGGGTCCACTTCATGGGTTATGGTGTTAACATTTGGACCCAAATTAACTGCAGGGCCCCAATCCGCCGAACTCATGCCTGATGAAATAACCAAGATTCCCACACTTAATGAGAACATTCTCTTAGACATCTCATTCTCCTTTATTAAATATCCAGTGCTACTCTTCCTTTATAACCGGAAGCGGTTTTCTCAAGTTTAAATTTATAATAAGTTACACCCTTGACTACTGTTCTGCCCATCTCAGGCTTCATATCATTACCACTTACTACTCCAAATAAGTGTAACCCATTTTCGCGCTTCCACAGGATCCTTCGGACAATTTTTTTGACCTTAAATTTGCTTAGAAATATACTATTTATCTCACTTTGGGTTAAAAGCTCTGCAAGCCAATTATATAATAATTTTTGCTCATCTTGTGAAACCAGTTCAATATTAACAGATTTAAGTGGCTTCACCCGTTTAATATCACATATCACTGAGAACATTGCAGTTGCTGCATTCTCGAGTAATTCTTTTAGAGTTTTACCATAAGCCTCAAACATAACATCAGAGGTCAAGTCTTCTATAAACTTATATTTCATTATATCTCAACTTTCACTCTATCTGCAAGAAATTTCTTCATTACCCATCTGTCAACCCACATCGGGTAGTTTTGGGTCTCCTGACCCAAATGCTTATCTGCTGTCATTGCGAGCGTTAGCGAAGCAATCTCGTTAATATCTCATTTACAAGTTTTGGGTTTGCTCTATTTTGTGTTTTTTTCATAACTTGTCCTACAAAGAAGCTAATAAGCTGTGTTTTACCACATTTATACCGCTCAACTTCAGCCGGGTGCTCTATTAAAACCTCTTTTATCACCTTTTTAAGTTCATCTTTTCCACTTATTTGCTTTAATCCTCTCTTTTCTACCAACTCAGTCGCAGACTTGCCAGTTTCTACCATTTCTGGAAAAACATCTCTGGCAATGTTCCTACTTATTGTTCCATCCCGTATGAGGTCAAATAACTTTGATAAGTAATATGGAGTTAAAGTAAACTCCTCTATTGTGAGCTTCTTCTCATGTAATAATTCAATAAACTCACCTGTCATAAAACTAGTGACAAGCTTAATATCTGGGCAAAGCTTTAATAAAGATTCGTAATAATCAGCTAACCTTGGCTCTTCACAAAGTATTTTTGCATCATACTCCCTAATTTTGTAAATCTCTATAAATCTCTTTATTTTTGCAGCAGGTAACTCAGGTAGAGTATTCTTTATCTCTTTAATCCATTCCTTTGATATAACAAGAGGTGGTAGATCTGGCTCAGGAAAGTATCTGTAGTCTTCAGCCTCCTCTTTACCACGCATTTCTTGTGTTTTCTTATACTTTTCATCCCAAAGCAAAGTGACATGTTCTACTTTATTACCTGATTCAAGTATCTTTATTTGGCGACTAATCTCATATCTTACACCGTCCTCTACTGCTTTAAACGAATTAAGGTTCTTAATTTCTGTCCTTACCCCATGATTTACCCTGCACCTTCCAAAAGGTGCAGGGTTTATTGAAATATTTGGCTCACACCTAAGATGCCCTTTTTCCATGTCACCTGTGCATACCCCTGTATACTTCAGAATTTGCCTTAATATAGTAAGATATTCACGCGCCTCTTCCGGTGATGTAATATCGGGTTCTGTGACAATCTCTATAAGTGGAACTCCACACCTGTTGAAGTCTATAAGAGTTTTATTAGCTTCATGTAATAGTTTACCTGCATCCTCTTCCAAATGGATTCTTCTAATTCTTACTTTTTTTCCGAAGGATCCTGTGGAGCTGTTGATTTTTAAAAACCCATCTGTAGCTAGTGGATGCTCATATTGAGTAATCTGGTATCCTTTTGGTAAATCGGGGTAGAAATAGTTTTTTCTTGCAAATATAGATATTTTTTCTATTTTACAATTTAAGGCAAGTGCAGCTCTTATTGCAAGTTCAACAGCCCTCTTGTTCACCACTGGTAGTGTTCCTGGCATACCCAAACATACAGGGCAAGTTAACGTATTTGGAGGCGATTTCCAGTCAATTGGACAGCCACAAAATAACTTAGTTTGTGTAAGTAACTGAGCATGCACTTCCATACCAATTGTAACTTGACACTCAATTTTATTTAATCTGTGTCTATCTGCATTCATTTGCGGTTAATAGACCCATCCTTGTTTTAATTTACTCATATCCAAATTCCCTTATATCATTGAGACTCCTCCTCCAGCCTTCTCTTTCTTTGACCCACAGTTCAAGATAAATAGGATGCCCTAACCGCTGTTCTATCTCTTGCCTTGCCTTTATTCCTACTCTCTTAATTGCGTTACCTCCTTTACCAATAAGAATAGCTTTCTCAGATGGCTTTTCAACATAAATTGTGGCACGGATGAAATATTTTTTGTCCTCCCTCTCTTTGAATTCATCAATTACCACTGTGCTTGCATAAGGGATTTCTTCACCATAAAGAATGAAGATTTTTTCCATTATTATCTCGGATACAAAAAATCTTTCCGACCTATCAGATAAAAAATCAGGAGGATAATAAGGTTCTCCCTCAACAAGAAGGTGAACAAGGGTATTTTTGAGTGTATCTAAGCTATCATACAAAGCTGATACTGGAATAATTTCTTTCACAAATTTGAATTCATTGTATCTATCCATTAATGGTAATAACTTTTGCTTATCTTTTAAAAGATCTATTTTATTAATTGCAATAACAGCAGGTTTGTCTATCCTTTTTATTATATCATCTTCAAACTCAAATGGCTCTACAACTAATAACACCAAATCTGCATCTTTTAAAGTTGAGAGTGCATTTTTAACCATTACTTTCTGCAACATATAAGAAGGCTTAAATATTCCGGGTGTATCTATAAACACAATTTGATAGGAATTGGAGTTCAAAATTCCGAGTATCCTATGTCTTGTAGTCTGCGGTTTAGGTGTAACACTAACTAATTTAGTGCCTAAGAATTTATTAAGAATAGTAGACTTACCAACATTTGGTCTACCAATTATAGCTACAAATCCAGACTTCATAGCAAGCCCCTCTTTTTTGTCATTGCGAGTGATAGCGAAGCAATCTTATAACTCATAACTTATATTTTACTTCAAAATTCTAAATTTGCAAGTTTTTTAATGACTACCTTAAAACTGAACTTTTTACACTTGACAAATTGAAGATACATAATATATTATTTATTAAGATAACAATGCCGAGGTAGCTCAGTTGGTAGAGCACCGGACTGAAAATCCGGGTGTCGGCGGTTCGATTCCGCCCTTCGGCACTTGCCGGTGTAGCTCAGGGGTAGAGCAGAGGTTTCGTAAACCTCAGGTCAAGGGTTCAAGTCCCTCCACCGGCTTTAAGTGATAGAAAAGATGTAATAAAATGCATGAACTAATATTTAGTATTTCTGGTGTTAGAGGGGTGGTTGGAGAGTCACTCACTCCTGAAGTTGTTTCAGATTTTGGTAAGGCTTTCGGTACTTTCATTATTAAGCAGAGTAATACGCATTCTATTAGAAGAAAAATTGTTGTTGGAAGAGATGCAAGAGAGAGTGGTAATGTATTAAAGGAAGCTTTTGTTAGTGGTGTCTTGTCTACTGGTCTAGATGTTGTGGATATTGGACTATCCCCCACTCCTACAGTATTGTTTAATGTACGACCACTTAAAGCAGATGGTAGTGCAGTAATTACAGCATCACATAATCCTTCCGAATGGAACGGAATTAAATTTGCAAATAAAAATGGAATATTTCTTAATACTCAAGAAATTATAAAACTTTATGAAATTTATAAAAATAAAAAGTTTGTGACCAATGGAAAGGGAGCTTTGACACACGATAGTAACAGTTTGCAGAGGCATAAAGAAGCCATTTTTAATTCTATTGATTCTAAACTTATTCAGTCCAAGCAGTTCAAAGTAATCCTTGACTCTGCACAGGGTGTAGTATCTAAAGAAGGCACTTTTTTACTAAAACAGCTTGGATGCAAATTTTGGGAAGAAGACTATACAAGAAAACCTGAACCTACACAAGAAAATTTATCTCACTTATCAATCGCAGTAAAATCTAAAGGTGCAGATATTGGATTTGCTACAGACCCAGATGGTGACAGGTTATCACTTGTAACTGAGAAAGGAGAGGTTCTTGGTGAGGAATACACACTCCCATTAGTTGCAAGTTGGATTCTTAGTAAAAGAAAAGGGATGGTGGTAACAAATCTTTCTACATCAAAAATGGTTGAAGACATAGCTATTGAAAAAGGGTGTCGGATAATAAAAACAAAGGTAGGCGAAGTGAATGTAGTAGAGCAAATGTTGAGAACTAGCGCTGTTCTTGGTGGTGAAGGTAATGGAGGAGTCATAGACCCAGTCATCCAATATACAAGAGATTCATTAGTGGGTATAGGAAGAATACTTGAATATATGGCAATATCAGGAGAAAAACTGTCATCACTTACTGCACGTGTTCCAAAATATTACATGGTGAAGAAAAAAACCAATTGCCCAGAGAATATTGATTTTGAATCATTTCTTAACCTACTTCCTGCTGGAGAAATAAATATGGAAGATGGACTAAGGATTGATTTTACTGATGGCTGGATTCATATAAGGAAGTCTAATACAGAGCCAATTTTAAGGATTATATGCGAGACAAAGGATGAAAAATTGACTCGTTCATTAGTTAAGGAGGTTAAAAGATGTGTGGAATAATTGGATATGTTGGACCAAGAGATGTTGATGCAGTCCTTCTTGCAGGACTTTGGAAACTTGAGTACCGGGGTTACGATTCTGCTGGAGTAGCTACTATTGCTGGCGGAGAACTCAGGACTAAGAAAGCTATCGGTAAATTAAAAGTACTTGCAGATATCTTAGATAGAGAACCTTTAGGTGGAAATATTGGAATAGGACACACAAGATGGGCTACACATGGAGAACCATCACCTGAAAATGCGCATCCTCAAATAGATTGTACTAATACAATTGCTGTTGTTCATAATGGGATAATTGAAAATTATTTTAGTTTAAAAGAAAAATTGGTGAAAGAGAGACATATTTTTAGGTCATTTACAGATACTGAGGTAATACCACATTTGATTGAAAAGTATTACAATGGTAATCTTGAAGATGCTGTAAGACGAGCTACAGAGGAACTTGAAGGCTCATATGCTTTTGCAGTTATCTCTACAAAAGAGCCAGATAAAATAGTATGTTGTAAAAAAAATACTCCGCTTGTGATTGGGGTGGGGAAAGGTGAAAATCTTTTAGCTTCCGATATACTTGCCGTACTTGGATTAACACGGAAGATCGTTCAATTAGAAGATTACGAACTTTGTGTAGTCACTAAGGATAAAATTAGGATATTTAATAGAGATAAGAAAGCTGTTATAAGAAAGCCATTACAGGTTGATGGAAAAGTGTTTGAAGTTGATAAGGGAAGATTTCCTCATTTTATGCTTAAAGAAATATGGGAACAACCCAAAATATTCGAAGAAAATATAGAAAGAAGGCTTAAACCTAATGAGAAATTTCATCCATTTGACCTATCTATTACTGATAGTGAATTTGCAAAATTATCTAGGATAATCATACAAGCTTGCGGTACATCGTGGCATGCAGGGTATGTTGGTAAGTACTTGATTGAAAAATTCTGTAGAGTCCACACTGAGATAGATATATCATCTGAATTCAGGTACAGGAATCCAGTGATTTCTGGTGAAACTCTTGTTATGGCAATATCACAGTCAGGAGAGACAGCAGATACAATTGCAGGGGTGAGAGAAGCAAAGCTTGCCTTTCTAAAAGTTCTATCAATTGTAAACGTTACAGGAAGCACAATAGCAAGAGAGTCTGATGATGTCATTTATACAGATGCAGGACCTGAAGTAGGAGTCGCATCAACAAAGGCGTACACGGCTCAATTATTTGCTCTGTATTTATTTACACTTTATTTTTCAAGATTAAAATGGCTTATGGAGGAGAAGGAACTCAATCAACATTTGCAAGAGTTAAAACTCATACCTAAAAAAATGCAGCAAATATTAGATAAAAGTGACGAAATTTTAGAACTTGCTAAAGAATTTTATACAGCACGTAATTTTCTTTTTCTTGGAAGGGGAATAGATTATCCATCTGCTCTTGAAGGAGCATTAAAACTGAAAGAGATTTCTTATATCTATGCTACTGGATATCCTGCAGGTGAGATGAAACACGGGCCAATTGCATTGATAGATGAGCACTTACCTGTTGTATGTATAATTCCAAAGTCAAGTGTATACGAAAAAATGTATTCTAATATGGAAGAGGTGAAAGCAAGGAGAGGCAAAATTATTGCCATAGCAACTGAAGGGGATAAAAAAGTTCAAGAAGTTGCAGACCGCGTATTTTATATACCCGAATGCATAGAAACACTATCTCCAATGCTTGTAGCATTACCTCTCCAATTGCTTGCATACCATACAGCAGTGTTAAGAGGACTTGATGTAGATAAGCCAAAGAATCTTGCAAAATCGGTTACAGTAGAATAAAATATTCTAATTGTTTTTTATTTGACATAATTTTTATTTTTTAGCAAAATGGCTGGGCCCGTAGCTCAGTTGGTTAGAGCAGCTGACTCATAATCAGCAGGTCGTAGGTTCGAGACCTACCGGGCCCATAACCTCAGACTGTACTTGATTACGGTAATTTAACCCCATAATTATCTAATTGGAATATGTCGGTAATCTCAATTATCAGGGCGGATAGTTAAGTAATTAAAGCAATCTTTATGGATTAGGTACACTGATGTTCCTTACTTCCATCACTAAATTTTTTGGTACAGTGATAGATATGATTGCAGTGCGGTCTTGCTTTTTAGTAAGCAATACTCGGACTACTTTTGCATTACATACCTTTTTGCCTTCCCTTGAAAGCCCATCTACTATATCACCGGGTTTTGGGACTGGCAAAAATTCGTAAGGAAGCATCACAAGACCGTAGGTTTCTGAATAATTGGGATGAATTACAAACACTGCAAGACCAGGACATGAAGATATACAAATCCCACATCCATTACATTTTTCAAAATCAACTATAGGTATATTATTTATATTTCCTTCAATTTTAATTGCCCCATGTGGACAGACATCAACACAAGGGTTGCACGGAATTTGCTCAAAACACTCTAAGATTACACAGGGACCTCTCTCTAATCTGTCCCCTTTGGGCATTACTTTCTTCAAATCCTCCAAACTTGGTATACCTGTCTTACGAATCATAGTCATTAGATAGAGATATGAGATAGAGTTTAGAAAGGTGGAAAAATTTCATTTCATTATTCCACTCAGCATTCTAGCAATCTCATCTACTTCATTATAAAGTTTATTGAATTCTTTATCAATAATAAGTTTTCGCCTCTTCATTACAAACACATATTTACAGTCTCATATATCGACCCTTTAGCAATATTGAAGAAATAACTTTGCTCATTTTTTGAGCTTCTCCCAGATGCTTCTGCTATGTTATTGGAAACAGGAAGAGTAGCTCTAATCATTTGGTCAACTAAAGAAAATCTATACCTTTTATTGACTTTTTCTAAAATACAATCTATATAATCAAAGTAATCCATAGCCTTACACCACACACTTAATCTTTCAAACTTAAACATCTCTCCTCCTATTTTTTCTTTCCGTCTCTTTTCTCTATCTCTGTCTTTTCTTTACACCTTGGGCATTCAAGTTTATCTCTTTTCTCAACCATAATAGGATACCCACAGCTTGGACATTGTGTAGCTACTGGTTTATACCAGAGTGCAAATTTACAATCTGGGTAATTACTACAGCTATAAAATATTTTGCCTTTCTTTGTTTTCTTCTCTATAAACTCACCTTTATCACATTTTGGACATTTTATATTAATTGTAATAGGCTTTGTGTTTTTACACTCTGGAAATCCGGAACAGGCAAGAAACTTACCATACTTTCCCCATTTGATTACCATTGGCTTACCGCATAATTCGCATTTCTTATCTGTAATCTCAGTTATTTCCTCTTTTACTTCACTTTTTGCCTGTTTGAATTCTATAACATCTTCTTTAAATGGTTTATAAAAAGTTTTGAGTACCGCGACTCGATCGGTCTCTTTTGCTTCTATCTTGTCTAAATCTTCCTCCATCTTACGAGTAAAATCTACATTAAAGATGTTTGGAAAGTGTGAAACCAAAATTTTATTTATAATCTCTCCAAGAGCTGTAGGCACAAGTTTGCCATCAATTTTTTTAACATATTCTTTTTCAATTATCCTTGATATTATAGGTGCATAGGTAGATGGTCTCCCTATACCTTTTGATTCAAGCTCGCGTACCATTGTGCCTTCTGTATATCTTGGTTTCGGTTTGGTAAATTTTTGTTCCTTTATTATTTGAAGTAATGTAAGTTCAGTCTCTTTATTAAGTTCAGGTATAGGTTCTTCGTCCTTGTCAACGATGATTTTACAAACTTTGGTAAAACCATCAAATTTTAATGTAGTTGATTCTGCTTTAAGATTGTATTCACCTGCTTCTATATCCATCGTTCTTACATCATATAAAGTGCTAGACATTTGAGAGGTTACAAATCTTTGCCATATTAAAGAATAAAGTTTAAATTGTGGCATAGTTAAGAATTTTTTTATTGATTCTGGAGTCCTCTTTACCAATGTAGGTCTTATCGCTTCATGTGCACCCATAACTTCCTTCTTTTCATAGATACGAGGTTTTGGGAATAAATAATCTTTACCAAATTCCTTCTCAATGTATTCTCTTGCCATGTAAATTGCTTTATCTGCAACTCTTAAAGAATCAGTTCGCATATATGTGATAAGTCCGACACTGCCTTCATCTCCAAGTTTTACACCTTCAAAAAGCTCTTGTGCAACCCTCATTGTTTGTCTTGTGCTAAACTTTAGTCTTGCTGAAGCATCCTGTTGAAGTGTACTCGTAATATATGGAGGATAAGGATTTCTTTGCTTATCCTGTTTTTTAAAATCTTTTACTATAAATTTTTTAGCTTTCACTTCTTTTTCTACTTTTTCAGCTTCTTTACCGTTGGGTAATTTAACACCCACAAGTTTCGCAAAAAATGGCTTCCCATCTTGGAGCTTGCATTTTATTTCCCAAAATTCTTCTGGTTTAAAGTTTCTTATTTCTAATTCTTTTTCACATATAAGTCTTAAAGCAACTGATTGGACTCTACCAGCTGACAGGTCTTTTTTATTAAGAACTTTCCATAAAAGCGGTGATACTTCATATCCCACAAGTCTATCAAGTATACGCCTTGCTTGTTGTGCCTCTACTTTGGCAAAGTCTATAGGACCTGGATTATTTATTGAGGATTGAACTGCATCTTTTGTCATCTCATAAATTAATATTCTATTTGCTGGCTTTTTTATCAATGATTGGATATGGTAAGCTATGGCTTCACCTTCTCTATCAGGGTCTGTAGCTAATAGTATAGAATCGGCATTGACCGATACTTTTTTTAGCTCATTAGCTACATCCTTTTTTAAAACCACATATTGGGGAGTAAAATCATCTTCCACATCTACACCAAATGATTTTGGAGACAAATCTATTATATGCCCCTTTGAGGATACTACTTTATAGGACTTATCAAGGAATCCCTGGATAGTACGTGCTTTTGTTGGTGATTCTACAATAATGAGTATCATGCTCTTGCACAGACTATTGTATAAACTTCACTTGCACCTGCTTTATAAAGCTCTCTTGCACATTCATCAAGAGTTGCCCCAGTGGTAAAGACATCATCAACAAGGATTAACTTCTTTCCATTAACTTGCTCAGCTCTATTTACCTTGAAAGCATTTTTAACATTTAGTACTCTCTCTTCCAGAGAAAGTTCAGTTTGTGATTTTGTTGGTCTTATTTTATAAAGAACTGTATTTAATTCTGGAATGCCTGTATAATCTGAAACTGCATGCGATAGAATTTCACTTTGGTTATAGCCTCTTTCTCTTTTTTTCGTAGGATACAGAGGGACAGGGATAAGTGTATCAGCTTGGCTTAGTAACTCGTCATTCTTAAGGATAACTCCCAATTTGGAGCCAAGTCTTCTTCCAATGGAAATTTTCCTTGAATATTTAAAAAGGTGAATCAAATCCCGTAGGACATCTTCGTATTTCCCCAAAACTCTTGTCCTTGTGAATTCATGCGGATGTTCTATACACTCATTGCATACACTTTCTTTATCAGTAGGCCTACCACAGCGCCTGCAGAAAGGTGCAACAATCACCGAGATACTATTAAAACATTCATCACATACAGCTTTTTCTCCCGCTTCAAGTGGCCTCTTGCATACACCACAGTATGGAGGGATGATGAAATTAAATATGTGTTTCAGAAAGTTCATCATTTATTTTACGGAGAACTTTTGCCAAAATTACGCTTGCAGAAAGTAACAACACAAAAATTGAAGCAAGTTGATTATGTGTGAGTCCCCAGAGTAAATATGCTTTTGACTCATAATATCTTAAGAAATCGACAAAAAATCTCCATCCTGAATATAAAACTAAAAACAGCCAAAACAAGTAACCTTTCCATAGGATTCTGCGAACAAACAATTTTTTTTTCTCAAATGTTAAAAGGGTTATAAAAATGCAGAGTCCAGCAAAACTTTCGTAAAGTTGCGTCGGATGAATCCGAACAGGAGTATTAAATACCCATCCTACAGGAGAATTTTCAGGAAATACAACACCCCACGGAAGGTTAGTAGGTTTACCAAAACAGCATCCATTTAAGAAACAGCCTATCCTTGCAAAGAAAAACCCTAAAGCTATAGATGGAGCGACTATATCTAAAACAGGTGCAATTTTTACTTTTCTCTTTTTAAGAAAAATTAGTCCACACAAAACTGCAAGTCCAAATCCACCATAAAATATAAGACCGCCATCCCATACCTTCAAAATTTCTCCCGGATACTTAACGTAGTAATCCATATTTTCAAAAACATATGCAAATCTTGCTCCTATCACTCCGGTTATGATAAGTACGATGGAAAGATTAGATATTATCTCTCTCGGCACTCTATATTTTTCAGCTCTTTTTTCTGCTAACCATATTCCAACAACAAAAGCAATTAAAAGCATTACTCCATAGGATGTCACTGTGAAGGGACCGAAATTAAAAATTATGCGATGCATTTAATACTCGTATCTATGTTTAGAAATGTTTAAGAGTAAGCCAATCATGGCTAAAGAGACTACCATACTTGACCCTCCATAACTTATAAATGGTAAAGGCACGCCAACAACAGGTACAATTCCTAAAGTCATCCCTATATTGATAAATATTTGGAAACCTAATATACCTACTATTCCAACAGCAAGAAATCCGGCAAAGCCAGCTCTTGCAGTTTTTGCAATCACGATTCCTCTCCATAAAAGAATAAAGAAACAAGCAAGTATAACACAACAGCCAAAGAATCCAAACTCTTCCCCAATAGTTGCAAAAATGAAATCTGTATGAGCTTGAGGTAGGAAAGCAAATCCCTTTTGGGTCCCACCCAAAATCCCTTTACCAGTCAGTCCACCCGATCCAATAGCAATTTTAGATTGAAGCAACTGCCACCCCATACCTTGTGGATCTCGGGAAGGTGAGAGGAATCCAATGATTCTTGTACGCTGATAAGGTTTTAAATGACTCCAAAGAATTGAGTGTAAAAGACCTACTGCAAGATTAACCAAAAAGGCAGGAACAGAATCATTTAGTGGAACCCTAAAGAAATAGAAAATAAAGCCAAGAATCACCAAGAATATAGTAAGGGAAATCCAGTGTACCCCACATATAAGAGCGATAATTGGAGATATAATGATAAAAAGATATAAAATATTTACTCCTTTATAAAATAGCATTAAAACTCCCAAAAATATAAAAACAAGAGAGGTCCCAATATCTGGCTCCAATAAGACAAGAATAAATGGAATTCCAATAATTACAAGAGGAATAATAAGATTCCTTAATTCTTTAACTTGAAACTTTTTATTTGATAGAAAACTTGCCAAGAAGAATAAAACTCCCAACTTTGCAATCTCTGATGGCTGAAATTCAAATCCTCCTATTTGAAGCCATCTCTTTGCTCCTCTAATATATGTCCCTGTGAAAAGGACAAGAATTAAACTACTAACTGAAATAATAAAAAAAAAACAAGAAAATACGTCCCAGAACTTCCAAGGAACTAAGTAAAGAATAATGCTTAAAATAGCACCAATTCCAATCCATATAATCTGTCTCAAATAAATAAAATGATGCCCAGTATAAGTAGCACTGTATACTGCTAAACAGCCAAATGTAAGAAGTAAAAAAGTTACTAAAAGGAGACCGAAATCAAAGTCCCTTAAGCATCTCTTATCTATCATTAATTACTATCATACATTAAATTCTATTACCTGTCAAGCATTTTTACTTGACTCTTGTTTATGTTAGTGCTAAATTTATAATAGTGGAGGGCTAGTCCTAACTGGTAAGGCAGCGGACTTGAAATCCGCCGGGAGTGATCCCATGGGGGTTCGAATCCCTCGCCCTCCGTGGAGAGGTGGCCGAGCATGGTTTAAGGCAAACGATTGCTAATCGTTTCTCCTGAGAAATTGGGAACGTGGGTTCAAATCCCACCCTCTCCGCTAAAAGATGAGAGACTTATAAATCAGGGTAAAGCGAAAAATAAAAATAGGGAATTTGTGGTTTATCTTATGTGGTTCCCTTTAATAGAGGGAAGCAAAAAACTTTCGTGGGATACCGAAAAATTGATGGAGGGTGTAGTATTTTGCATGGCCCATCCACTTTATCATCCTGAAAAAATAAAAGATAAACAAATTTATAGTAAAATTTCTTAAATACTGCGCCCGGAGGGATTCGAACCCTCAACCTTCGGATTCGTAGTCCGCTGCTCTATCCAGTTGAGCCACAGGCGCAAAAATAGGACAAATAGTATTTCTACGCCGCCTGGGAATCGAACCCAGAACCCCCGGATTAAGAGTCCGATGCTCTACCTAGTTGAGCTAGCGGCGCCTACCTAATTATTTTATTAACAAATTTTGTAAATGTCAAATCATTAAATGCCTAATTTCCCATAGAGATAAGTCTCAATTACTTTACCTGATATAGGAGCAGCTGTACTTCCTCCTTTTCCGCCATTTTCAACAAATACTACTATGCAAATCCGTGGATTATCATAGGGAGCAAAAGCAACAAACCAAGCGTGATCCTCACCATGAGGATTTTGTGCTGTCCCCGTCTTACCTGCCACCTCTATCCCTGGAACCCGTGATAATATACCCGTACCTTTAGCTCCCTCTACAACACCTAACATACCTTCCCTTAAAATTTCTATTGTTTCAGAATTTAGTGGAAGATTATGGTAGCGAGGAGTACTTGAAAAAATCTCATCTCCATTAAAATTTACTACTTTCTTAACAAGCCGTGGAGTACACAAAACCCCTTTTGTAGCAATTCCTGATATAAAATATAAAATTTGGAGTGGGGTAACCATTATTTCTCCCTGTCCTACAGCCAGATTTGCTGCTATCCCTTTACCCCATTTTCCTTTGCCATATTTTTTATCATACCATTCTACGCTCGGGATGAAACCATCAGATTCTCCAGGTAAATCTATTCTTACTTTTTTGCCAAACCCAATTTTTTTTGCTTTACTACAAATAGGGTCGATACCGAGTTCCATCCCAAGTTGATAGAAATAGACATCACAAGACTGGATAATTGCATCCATTAAATTTAAAGAGCCGTGTGCCTCCCAGCACTTGTATTCTCTTCTCCCAATTACGATACTACCTTTACAAGGAATAGGTTGGTGAGTATTAGGATTTATTATCCCCTTTTCAATACCACAGGCACACGCAATAAGTTTAAAAATTGAAGCTGGCGGGTAGCATGCATTTTTTACTCTATCCCAAAGAGGAGAACGAGGATCTTCTGAAATCTCTTTCCAGACCTCAGAGACGTTTCCGGATGAGAAAAGGTTAGGCTCAAATCCAGGTTTTGATACCCATACAAGAACTTCGCCAGTAGTTGGATCCATTGCTACACAAGCTGCTCTATCTGGTAAAATGTTGTAAACAAATGCTTGAAGCCTTGCATCAAGGGTAAGCCATACATCGTTACCAGCCTCAGGAGGCACAGAAGATAAATGACCTATCTCACGTCCTTTTGCATCAACTTCTATAAGTATTGCACCATCTTTTCCTTTTAAGAATCCCTCATATTCTTTTTCTATGCCTAATTTACCGATAGACGCTCCCAATCTATATCCAGAATAAGACTTGTACTCTTCCTTTGAGATTTCACCTATATAACCTATAGGATGAGAAAAGATTTCTTTATAAAGATACCTTCTTAAAGGCTGGGCTTTCACACGTACATGTGGAAAGTCTTCTCTTTTTTCGTCAAGCTTACAAATAACATCAAAAGGCACCTTCCTTATCGTATAACCAGTTGATCCAGGGTTTGTTTTTCCTAAAAGGGAAGAAAGAGCTGCATATTCCTCCATACTTACTGAACCAGAGTCTACAATAATAGTATAACTTGGGATATTATCAGCAAGCACAATCCCTTTCCTATCATATATTTTACCTCTCGTTGCTTCTATTTGGTCAGCTTTTATATAGTTTCCTTTTGCAAGCTGCTTATACTCAGACCCCTTCACTAATTGAAGTAAGGCAAGCCTCGCTACAAAAACCAATGATATTATTGAAATCAAAGTAAAAAGTGAATTTATACGCTTCTCTTTCATAATCTTAGAAGCTAAATTCAACAAAGAATCTTAAACCGATAGTCCTCGTATTGCCTCTACCTATACGATTCCATTGTTGATTGTATGAAGCACTTGCTCCCCCAGTAATGCTTGACGAAAAGTTATAAGAAAGTTGCGGCGTAACGGATAGGCTATTTGAATCACGAATCTTCATGTTATTTGTGATATTCTCCTCACACTCAGTAGAATAACTTGCGGATAAAGAAGCGTCAAGATTACTTGTCCATTTCAGATGTTTTAAAAGTGGAAATTTGATACCTGTGGGAGCACGAAATGAATAACTAGTTGTAAGAGTATGAGCAATTTTCTTATTTTTAAATAGCAAAGGACCCGTATCCCTAATTGTTTTGTCATCCCTAAAAGTAAAACTACTTGAAAACCTTGTTGATATACCTTTCTTCCACTGGGACTGGAAGCTACTACCAAAATTTATGTCTTTTGTAACTCTATCTGAAGGCTTTAATTTTGGACCTGACTCATCCCAGTTCATTGTATAATCAGAAGAAACAGCAAAAGAATTAAACAATTTTGAAAAGAACAAAAACTTTTCAAGTCCAGATACTGTAACAGAAAGAGCAGGAAATCCTGTATGCGATGTTTTTGTTTCTCCTCCACTCCTCCCACCTTCGCTTATACTTTTAGTAAACGACCCGGAAAGCGAGGTGTTCTTGAATGATAATCCCAACCCACTAAGTGAATAATTCCTTGTAATTTGAGCACTATTTCTTGAATCCGGAATAAGAGTATCAGGTTGGTCTTCAATCCCCCACCTATACTTGAATCCAGGCCTTTCAGGTAACGAATAAAATTGAGTTGACCGTGAAATTGAATGAGAAATAGAAGGCGAAGTTATTTTGCGTGTTAGATTTTCAATTTGTATCAAAACCCAGTGTGGGCTCCCTATAGATGCTTTAGAGTCGAGTGTCTTATCCCTGAGCTCAGTCACAAGGCCAACAATCTTGGTTAGGTTAATTGGAACTCTAAATGAAATATTACTACTTACACCAGTATTTCTTAATGGGTCAAGCTCAATTCTATGGTCTTCTTGGTAAGAGACAGTGTAATCTACATTTGGTGATATAAAGCCAAAAATGGAAGGTGAAAAGTTAACTCCTACTCGCTCGCTTCTACCTGTTTCTTTATCAGGTCTTTTTTTAATTTCTAAATCGTTGGTCACAGATGTAGAATATCTGAGGTTAAGTGGGTTTATAGGTCTATAAGAAAAACTACCTTCTGCATTTAAACCGCGGGTGGGAGGAGTAGGATTTGAAAGTATGTAAGTTGTATCTACTCTTGTATATTCTATTGCTCGTGCATAAGAGTAACTGCCGTTTGCACTTAGGCTTTGAGGATAGTATCTAAGCTCAAATCCTCTTATCTTAATGCTTGGAAGAGAAGGAGAATATCTGTAGGAGAGGAAAGTTGAATAACTTTTTGATGAGTCAATTTTACTATATGTATTTGAGAAATTATCTCTATAACTGAAACCCGCAGATATATTATCAATTGTAAGTTTTAAGATTGGATTTTTTGAGCCAGTTTTTGAGAAGTTAATATTATAATTTCTTAAAACCCCATAAGAACTTTGACGCCTTGACTCTTCACGGGTAAGTACAACATCTGAGCCCCTTTGATACTTTGGAAAACTTGAACTTGATGTTAATCCAAAACTTAATGGAATAGACATACCCCAATCTGACGGAAGTAATTTATTAAGTGAGAAATTAGTACCTAACCCAAAAGCTCTACAAGACTCTGTTCCAAGTTTTTCAGTTTGAGACATAAAACTACCAAGATTCTTAAAATACGGGTTACTAGCTCTATAAGATAAAGTGATACTTGCAAAGTCTGCAATCCCACAGGAGAGACTTATATTTCCAGCTACTCCTCCTTCACACCTTACATCTGCTAATCTAAGTTCATCAAACCATATTTCACCAGAGATTGGGTTAGTTGAGTCTTCATTCAATACACCAAGCTCTATTCGCATTATGTTTGTTAAAGAAGGATTTCCATACACTTTGTAGTTTTCATAGACGATAGTTGTGGTATCTTCAGCAGGTCTTTTAAGCTTTAGCTGTGCAATCTCTTCCAAGTTTATTGCAATATCAGTCCACTCACTCGGAATTTGAGTCTTGTATTCATAATAATTTAATGGGTCACCACCAAGTCTTATGAAAAGTTTAGCTTCCCCTGTTCCTCTCGTCCATATTTTTAAAGTCTTGTATTGAATAAAATCCCTTGGCCTTGTATATGGAGTATAGCAACCACCTTCAGTAGCAAGACTATCGTATTTTAACACAAGTGACTGCTCACGCTCAGTCCTTCCATAGGCATCCTTTTGGAGTTCAATTGGTGGATAAATGTAACCTGTGTCTTCATCCGTATTCTTAACACTGATTTTAACACGGTCAGAACCTTCATGTTTCCACCTATTTCCAATTATATCAAGTGCAGCAATGTCAATTACATCTCCCTTAGATAAACTATCTACCCAAATTCTAGCATATTTTATACATTCCCACTGAGGTCCACCTTCCTTATTTGCCTCATTTAATGGAATTCTGAATAATTTCCAGCCGTTGGGTCTTTGAATTACAGGAAAATCATTGGCAAGATCTATTTTAAATGAGAAGTAATTTGACCGCTTATCCCAGATTCCATCTAAGTTTAGGTCCTCTGTATTAAGAATTCCATCGTTTTCGGTACCGTTAACTCTTGAATAATCGTTTGGATTACCTGTATCATAGTGATAATCATCATTGCCATCGTCATCCATAGTCGCTGTCCCATCTTTACCAACTATTCCGTCAAGCCCAGTATCCTCACCTTCGTCTAATCTATTGTTCTTATTCTTATCCTCTGTATCTTCTAATCCTTTGCCTTTTATGTCCCCATTTGCATCTCTCCTTATTGCATCTTCAGGAATATTTGTACCTACATCTATATGTAATACCCCTTTGTCACCTTTCACCCATACTTCAAAGTACTCGCTTTCAGATAAGTCCATACCCATTCTTGAAACACATGTCTGAAGACTTACCCAGTAAAACGAAAATTGAGTTGGGTATCTCCATGAATCCTGACTTGGCAAACAAAGTGTTAAAATATTTCTTTTTTCGTCCCTTTTATGTTCGGGTAAATCTGGATAAAGTTCTTTTGCTTCTATTCCATCGCGTGGGTTATACCACTGGACTTGTGCAAAAGACCTATCGCTCTTACTATGTGGAATACTCCCATAGGACCAGCTTGTCCTTGAAATACCAAGTGAGGTAGCCGACTTTACACCCTCCATATCGTCAAGATATACCTCATTCCTTGTGTTTGGATTAGGAAGTGAAAACCCTGCATTCCCTTGAAGACTAAAACTTGACGGGGCTTCCGTCTCAATAAGTGGAAACTTATCAACCCAGCAGGTAAGGAATTCGGGTTTAGTAGTGATATTCCCTACAATCTCACCAAGAACTATTCTTCTTGGTTCTGTACCAAGGCGCGGCCGAAAATCAAGACTTGAAGTTGAGTGATAAATGAAAGTCGACAATACTTGACCTAATTCACCAATTTTTGATTCACCTCTCAAGCCTATCAAGTTCTTGGCAGCTGGTTGAAAAAAAGGAACATACTGGAAATCGACACTGATATCAGCATTTGGGTCATCTGCAAGCGGAGTAATAAATTTTATCCACCCTATGTCATAGTCTATCTCGTAATCTTTATCTTTTTCCATACGAGCACCGTTAATTGCGACAACCTCAGAGCCAGGCACAATGTTAATCATATCAAGTGAGTACTCCTTTGCTATACCCTTATACTGGATCCAGATATAGTATTTATTTTGAAAGCCGGTTATAAATTTTGGTTTATCATATATTGAATCCGGATCGGAACGCAATGAGTCTATAAAAGGATAAGGCGATGGAAATATAATAAGCCCCCTTGGAGCATCAAAGACACCTGCACATAATCTTCCATCTTTTTCAAGTCCTAATATTTGACGGTAAGTTTTACCAGTTGCTGGGTCTACATCCAAAGCCTCACCTCCGCCATAATTGCATCTAAACACTTTAAGATTAAAACTTGACTCATCAATACCGGTTGCCCCAATTGAGTAAATATTTTTTAATTCATACCACCATGAGACATAAGAAGTATCAAAAGCACCTTCATATCTCTCACGTTTTATTATCTGGAGACCCTGAAGCTTGAATTCTTGCAGTGTATCAACAATACCAACTGTATCTATTTTTCCTTGCCAGTTTTTGAATATCCAGCGAATTGCAAGCATATCTTCATCAGATAAAGAATAGTTTAGTTCTAAAATAGGAAGTCTAAATGTATCACTAATCCCTATTGTGTCAAGAATGAAGAAATTATCGCTTTCAACCTTTATTACGAACTGACCATCAATTGCATTTGTAGAATCCATATAGTATTTGTTAGGTATATCAAATGCACTACCTTTTATTCCTGGATCAGTAGTGCTTATGTCTCCTTCATCTATATAGACTTGGAAGGAGAGAATCTGTTTGGGTAATAAGTTAGGATTACCAGAAAATATATTATGTGGGTCACTAAGAGTACGTATATAGTCCGGAGGAAGAAGAAAGAAAAACCTCGATTTTACAAAGTCTATATCCTGAATTTTCATATCCCGTATACTTACACCACCCCCTTTCCATTTTTTTGATTGATTCTCTGCTTCTTCGCGTGACGCGATTGCGGTTATATTAACAGGCCCTATTCTTGACTCAGTTTTTATTCCAAAAAGTCCCTTATGAGGAGTTGGACCACCAATTAATGTTATACCAGGAAGTGAGAGTTCTGTATTCCCTGCATTTATTGATTGAATTATCTCATCTTCATTACCTTCGTATTTAAGTCTTATAGTATTTTTTAACTCAAACTCACGTTCTGAATCATGGTCAATAAAAACATGAATTTTCTCACCTATTGTTCCCTTGAGGTTAACTCCAAGATGTTGCTTCATATCAAGTGTAGGAAACCAGCTTTCATGTGAAATTTCTGTCTGCTTTCTTACAAGATTTTGTGTCCTGCTACCACCAAACTCAATCCGCTGACTGCCAGAAACATCAAGTTTACCACCTTGCCCTATAATACCAGCTACAGGAGACGGAAATTTTACAGGAAGTTCTATTGTAGGAAATAATTCACCTGCTACCCTACTCTCTACAGCTCTAATCTCCTTAAACTCGGTTTTCCGCCCATTTTCAATTGCTAATTGAGCAAGATAATTTGGGAAATTGGCAAAAAATACAACATTGAAGTCTACAATTACCTCATCTTTTAGATAGTAGTGGCTAATAAATCCTTTATCCCAGGATATATCTATTACAGATGTAAGATTAAGGGAAGGTTTAAAATTAAATCCTTGAAATAAAAGGAGGCTAAGTAAAAAGGTATTCATTATTTAAACTCATACCTTTAATTACTCGATCTAACCTCCTTATTATCTAATATATTTTAATAAACAATTTTTGTTTGTCAAGTAAAAAACGCAGTAATACTTATTTTTAAAACTTTCTCACTCTAACTTACGTCTCTTAAATAATTAATTAATCCACCTTTTTTGATGATTTCAAGCTCAAGCCTAGATAAAGGCAGCAATTGATAACGTTCATTTTTATCAAGGTTCACAATTTCACATTTTTCTGTATCAACTAATACTGTGTCCCCTTCTTCTATAAGTTTTGCATCTACACATTCAATAACTGGTAACGCAAGATTTATTGCATTTCTGTAAAATATACGGGCAAACGATTCCGCTATTATAAGAGATACACCCTTACCTATAATTGCTACAACTGCATGCTCCCTAGAAGAGCCACAACCAAAATTCTTGCCACCAACTATTATATCACCGGGTTTTACATTCTTGATAAAATTCTCTGCTCCCAGAACACCTTCCATAGCATGCAGAGCCATAGCTTGTTTATCAGTAAGGGGCAGATATTTACCAGGATATATCTGGTCAGTATCTATATTGTCACCAAATTTCCAAACCCTTCCTTTGAATATCATAGCTTTCTTGGGTCAGTTATCTTTCCTATTATTGCAGATGCTGCAGCAACAGCCGGTGAACAAAGGTAAACCTCTGACCCCTTACCAAGTTTGCCTATAAAATTACGATTTGAAGTTGAGACCATTACTTCCCCTGGGGCAAGAATTCCAGGATGCCCAGTTGTGCAAAGGGAGCAACCCGGATTCGGTAACATTGCACCTACTTTTAAGAAGATTTCGTAAAGCCCATTATTTAATGCCTCAATTGCTACTCCCATAGTTGCTGGAACAATTATTAACCTTACTTTTGCTTTCTTACCCTTAAGAATGTGAGCAGCTTCAAGTAAATCTTCATATCTACCATTGGTACAGGAACCAATAAATACCTGGTCAATGGGAGTGCCCTCTACTTCTTTTACAGGTCTCACTTCATCAGGTGAATGAGGGCAAGCAATTTGGGGTTCAAGATTAGAAATGTCAAACTCAAAGATTTTCTCATAATCAGCATCTAAATCAGCATGAATTGGATTGATATTCATATTTGACATCTCTTTAATGAAGTCAAGAATTTCTTGACTCGGCTCTATGAACCCAACTTTACCTGATAACTCTGTCACCATACTTGTAATAGTAATCCTTCCAGCTAATCCCATTTGTTCAATAATATCGCCAGTAAATTCAATTGCACGATAAATTGCACCATCAGTTTTAAGGTTTTTAAGGATATAAAGGATAATATCTTTTGCACCTACAAACTCTTTCAGCTTACCACTCACAACAACCTTTATAGTAGGTGGAACCCTGTACCATAATTTACCGTATTTTAACCCTGCAACAATGTCTGTAGTTCCCACCCCTGTAGCAAAAGCACCAAATACTCCTAAAAGATTCATGTGCGAGTCGCTTCCAATTATCACATCCCAAGGTTTTACCAACCCATGCTCAAAAAGTACATGCTGACCAATTCCTTGATTGACATCGAATAATTTACATCCTTTCTTAGCTGCAAAATCACGACATAGCTTATGATTCTGGGCTACTTTCTCATCTCTTGGTGGTACATGGAGGTCAAAAGTTATAGCTACCCTGTTTGGGTCAAATAGGGGCTCTTCTCCAAACGCATTTTCGTAGTCTAATATGACATTAGGACCACCAAAATCACGCATTGTAACTAAATCAAGCGATGCCCAAACTCTATCATCTACTTTTACCGTTTTACCAGAGGCTCTGGTTAAAATCTTTTCTATAATTGTACTACCCATTTAAATATCTGGATTATTAATTATGTGAGGGATAGTCTTATCATTTTTTATACCAAGAGAAGAGCCACAGAATTCGCATAGATACTCATAGAGTTCACCATCCGGAAGTACAAGTAGTAACCTCTTACGTACAGAAACTGGACATTGACATTTGGGACAGAATAGGGCAGTTGGCTCAATTTCTTCAAACCCGCCTTGGCTCGGTGAGATAGGCTGATTCATTGTAAATTAGAACCACAAACTTGAACAATTACACGCCTACTGGAGCGCGGACCGTCAAATTCACAAAGCATAATAGCTTGCCAAGTGCCAAGTTCAAGCTTACCATCTTTTACTGGAACTGTTACACTCGACCCTACTATAGCCGATTTTATATGAGCAGCTGCGTTATCATCAATATGGTCATGTAAATAGCCAGCATGCTCTGGAATAGCACGATTTATAGCATTTAAGAAGTCGGTCTTAATATTTGGGTCAGCACTCTCGTTTAAAATAACACCTGCAGTCGCATGAGGAATATAAACGATACAAAACCCATCCTTTACTTTTGAGGCACGGACTACTTCCATAACTTTGTAAGTCATATCTACAAGTTCCTGATGTTTCGTAGTGGCTACTGTAAATGTTACCTGCATTTTGAGGTCGCACTTCTTAAAAATGTTATTGCCCTATCTAATCTTTGAATTACTGCATCTTTACCAAGAATATCAGTAATATGAAAAAGACTCGGTCCAACTGTTTTACCAGTTAAAGCAAGTCTTATCGGATGTATGAGTAGCGCCGCTTTTATACCAAACTCCAAAGCTAACTCTCTTACAGTTCGCTCTACAGATTCTATATTAAATTCTTCTAACTTTGAAAGCCTATCTTTAAGCAGTGAAAGCCTCGCTTGAGTCTCCTTATGATTAAAGTAATTCTCAATACCATCTTTGTCGTATTCAACTGGGGGTTTGAAGAAATAGTCGCCAAGTGCAAAAAAATCAGTCAATTTACGCATCCTATCTTTTAAAATGCCAATCACTTTCAACCCGTATTCCTTGTTAGCTACCAGTTGCTGGCTATCGGTAGTAGGTAAAAAAGATAAAAGTCTATCAAATAAATCTTCATTGCTCAATCTATTTATATACTCTCCGTTCATCCATTCAAGTTTCTTAAAGTCAAAGACTGAATTTGTTTTACTCAAGTTGTCAAGCGAAAACAAGCTTATAAGTTCAGATATAGATAGAATTTCTCTGTCTCCACCAGGTGACCAGCCAAGTAGGGCAAGGAAGTTTACAAATGCTTCAGGTAAAATACCGTCTTTTCTGTAATCAAGGACTGAGACAGCACCATGACGCTTTGAGAGCTTTGAACGGTCATGTCCAAGAATTAACGGGAGATGTATAAATTTGGGAGGCGACCAACCAAATGCCTTGTACAGGAGAATTTGCTTAAAAGTATTTGAGATGTGGTCTTCACCTCTTATTACATGAGTTATATTAAATTCGTGGTCATCAACTACACACGCAAAATTATAAGAAGGACTGCCATCAGATTTTAGGATTACAAAATCTTCTATGTCATTTGAACTCCTTTTAAGGACACCATGCAGACCATCTTCAAAATTAACCTCCATTTCCGGAACACAGAATCGGATAGCCTTGGGTCTTTTTTTGAATTCGGCTTTCTGAGTATCGGATAAATCAAGACACCTCCTATCGTATTTCCAAGCCCCTTTTTGGGCGACGACTTTTTTCTTCCTATCTTCAAGCTCTTCATGAGTACAATAGCAAAAGTAGCAAGCCCCATTTTTAAGAAGTAAATTTGCATATTTCTTGTAGATTGAGAACCTGTCAGATTGAAAATAAGGACCCTCATCCCATTCTAAACCAAGCCATTTTAAGCTTTCCAATATTGCATCGGTCATTGTAGAAGTTGACCTATTTACATCAGTATCTTCAATTCTTAGGATAAACTTGCCGCCTTCTCCTCTTGCAAAAAGCCAGTTATACAGGGCAGTACGTGCAGTCCCTACATGCAAAAAACCAGTTGGCGACGGGGCTATTCTAACTCTTGGTTTCATTAGTTATAAAATACATTATTAGTCGTCAAAAGTCAAGGATTTTTATATTGACTTGTATATCTGTATAAGATATATTTAAAATTATGACACGTGTTAACACATCTGTTATTATACCCACACATAATCGGGCATATATATTAAAATCATGCCTTAACTCTTTACTTAACCAGACTGTACAAGACTACGAAATAATAATAGTGGACGATGCATCAAAAGACGAAACACCAAAGTTGGTGAAGTATTTTATAAGCACTAAGAATAAAAATATAAAATACTTAAGACTTGATAAACAAAGTGGTCCATATGCTGCGAGAAATATAGGAATTAAAGAAGCAGAAGGGGACATTATAATTTTTATAGATTCTGATATTATTGTACATCCAAGATTTGTAGAAGACCATTTGAGATCGCATAAAAAGAACAAAAAAATTTATGTACAAGGGATGTTTAAATATACCTATAAAATAGGAAATTTTAATTTCTATTATCCTAATGCATTTTGTATGGGAGCTTTTGCTACTGGAAATGTTTCTGTAAGGAAAGTTTGGCTTGAAGAGGTAGGAAGATTCAGTGACTTTGGTTCAATTATGGGGTATAAAGATATGGCGATGGGAATAAAACTTAGAGAGTTAGGAATAAAACCAGTATATGCATTTTTGAGATGTAAAGCATATCATATAGATAAGTATCCCGATGAGAGTTATTTTATAGAGTATTTTGGGAAAGAAATACAAAGAGGGAATAGTGGTTATTCTCTATTAAAAAAATACGGAAAGTTAGGTAAAAAGTATTTTAATATAAATAGGATAATGTTTATCTCTAAACTATTTAAAATTTCTTATTGGGCAGTTAATGGAATAAAATATTTGCCAAAACTTAAAGATTTTCCAATCTTACCTATTTTTCACATTCTTAGAGCAATTATGAAGTATAATTATTTGGCGAAAGGAATAAAGGAAGCAATAAATGAGGACATCGGTCATAATTCCAACATACAATAGGAAAAATATTCTAACCCATTGTTTGTATAGAATACTTAATCAAACGGTGAAAGATTACGAAGTTATAGTTGTTGACGACGGCTCAACTGATGGTACAGAAAAACTGTCTGAAATTAATAAAATAAAATATATAAAACTTAATGAGAGAAAAGGCCCTATAGCTGCAAGAAACATAGGAATAAAAAATGCTGAAGGTGAAATCATAATTTTTCTTGACTCTGATGTCCTTGTTTCAGAAAACTTTGTAGAAGACCATGTTAAACTTCATTCTCTGAAGGATCCTGTTGGAAAAAATAACTTAATAGTTCAAGGTGTTGTCCGCCATATAAAGAAACCGGAAGATTTTGGCAAATTTTCATTACTCATAGATGGAGTTTGTTTTACTGGGCTTATCACTCAAAATGTCTCTATTCGTAAAGAATGGATTGTAAAAGTTGGTAGCTTTGATGAATCACTTACAACTGAAGGTTATGAAGATGTTGATATTGGGAGAAAATTAAAACAATTTGGCTTACATACAATATATGTGGTCAGGAAGTGTAGAGCTTGGCATGTAGATGGAAAACCAAGTATAAAAGCGTTAAAGCAAAGATTTAATCAAGTCTACTTACAAGCAAAAAATTCATTATTATTGGCGAATAAATACGGGAAATTTGCACATTTTCGTTATGTTAAATCAAACTGGATATTATTCATTTCTAATTTTTTTGAGACTCATAAATGGGCAGAAAAAGGAAGTACACTAAACTCACTTGTAAAACTTCATGATTCACCAATATTAGTATTATACCCATTGATTAAACAAATTATAAAATATCATTACAGGGCAAAAGGAATAAGGGATATAAGACACCAGATGTCAGATGTAAAAAGTGAAAATGTAAAAGTTAGAAATCAGGATACACAGAGATTGCTTCGTCGCTTTGCTCCTCGCAATGACGGGCGGGATAAAACTTTTAACTTCTTATTTTTAAGCAACTGCTACGGAGAAGACCGCTCTGCTGCGTTAATTGCACAGGAACTTAAAAAATTAAAGCCAAATATTGAAGTCTTTGGTGCACCGCTTATATCACAAGGTGAAGAATACGAAAAGAGAGGCATCCCACTCCTTATAAAGAGTAAAATACCGCCATCAGGTGGATTTCCTACAAGAAGTCCTGTAGCTTTATTAAAGGATATTATTACAAGCTTTTATATCCCAATTAGATATTACATAGTTATCAGAAAAATACGAAAAACTGTAGACTATGGTGTAGTGGTGGGCGATGTATTCTTGCTTGTGATTGGATGGCTTGGGCTTCTTAAGCAACTTTACTTTCTCGCACCTGCTAAATCGGACTACCAAAAGCCACATTACAAATTTGAGGAGTGGCTTATACGTAAACTTGCTGTAAGAGTCTTTACACACGACGAGTTTACAGCACAAAATCTGAGAAAAAAATCAATATCAGCATCGTTCTTGGGAAACCCAATGATTGATGAACTCCACCCAGAAGGTAATTTTTCCGCAGGATCCTCTAGAGATGGTATACCAGAAAAAAAGTTGATTGGAATTCTGCCCGGGTCAAGAGTAGAAGCGTATAAAAATTTCTTAAAAATATTGGAAGTAGTTGAGTTAATATCAAATCTTAGGAACGATTTAGCATTTGCTGCTGCTATTCCAGGTGTACTTAGTTTTAAAAAATTAATAAAACTCTCAAAGAAAAGTGGATGGCAGAGTACATTGGAAATACATCAATCAGAGTTTTATAAAGTTGAAATAGAAAAGAAAGATACTAAAGTGTTACTTTTATCCAATGCATTTGTAGACATAATCAAGCATTCTGTCCTTATAATTGGATTAGCAGGAACGGCTAATGAGCAAGCTGCAGCACTCAGAAAGCCAATAGTATCATTCACAGGAACAGGACCACAAACTTCAAAAATAAGAATGAAGAATCAAGAAAGATTGTTAGGCGGTTGCTTGAAATTTGTCAATAATTTCCCAAAAGGTGTAGTAAATGAAATCTTGCAATTGCTTGATAATGAGAAATTGAGAAAAACAATGGGTGAAGCTGGGGTCAAAAAAATGGGAACACCAGGGGGGGCAAAAAAGATTGCAAAATTATTAGATACACTCATTGAAGGCTAAATTACTACTTTTACCATTCAGAATTTAGCATTTTTCCATACTGTCCTTCATACCACTTATAATTCCCATACCTGCCCAAAATAGAATCCCTAACCCTATAACATATGGAGTATTGTCTGCTATATTATGAATCAGAACATTAAGGAAAGAAGCAAGTAAGGCAGCTGATATCCATCTCTTAAAGTCTATGTTTCTTTTATAAATCTGCCAACCCCATCTTGTGAGTATTATAAATATTAACATAAGAACTAAAAAACCTATAATTCCAGACTCTACTAAAAAATTGAGATACATGCAGTGAATGTAGTGAGGACCTTTATAACAGTAGCTAGGTAAAGCATAATTTTCATAAAGTAAATAAAAGTTATGTATACCTACACCTGTTAAAATGCTATGCTCTTTCCACATTCTTATTCCAGGTATGACAGTCACTTTTCTCTTTATGTCACCGGATAAGTAAGATGTATCCAAGAACCTTGTTTTTAGGGGAGTAAAAATAAAACATATTACTATCAAAATAATGGGTAAAATAATGGCTGCTACTTTTTTATTGAGAAGGCAGAAGAGAAAAATAATAGAAATTATGAGACTTATAGCTGGACCACGGGATAAAGTAAGAAAGAAAGATACAAGACTTAAAATTATAGTTGTTACTAAAAAAATTCTCTTATAACCTTTTATAAAGAAGGAAATAAAAATAGGAATAGTAAAGGCAAGGAAAGATGATAAAATCAGTGTATTATAACAAATAGAATTTATTCGCCCACCCTGCATAGGAGCTATGATTGGAATACCTTTTATTACAAAACTTAGCTTTGTAAAATATTGAAAAATACCTATAATAGAAATAGCACATGCACAATAGGATAAGAAATCGGTTAATTTATTGAAATCATTTTCATTTTTTAAAAGGGTCTTTGAGAGAAAGTATGAAATGAGATAACTTATAAATAATGACCCAGCAATAAAACTATGAACTTTGTAAACAGCAAAAGTAGAAGAAAGAAAAATAGCTCCAAGAAGAGAAAGTTGAACTTTATCAAGTAGGTTTAATGAGAATCTCGTCCGTGACACAAGAAAAAAAAACAAAGCAGAAATTAAAAAGGCTACTACAATGTAAGGTGAAATTGAAGTAAATAAGAGAGCACTTAAAAAGCAGCCGACAGATGTCCGATGGCAGATGTGAGATTTATCTCTATTTTCCGTTCTCTGAATTCTAATTTTTATTTTCTATTCTCTAAATTCTGATTTCCGGTTTTGTTTTAAGACAGCTCTTTCCTTATAAGCATTTTATATAAACCTTCATTTTTAAGCAATTCTTGATGAGTCCCCTCCTCCACTATTCTTCCATTATCCATTACGATTATTTTGTCACAATTATAGATAGTAGAGAGTCTATGGGCTATGACAATTGCAGTCCTACCTTTGAGTAACCGCTCTATTGCTTCGTGAACTTTATTCTCAGATTCAGGATCTAAGTGAGATGTAGCCTCATCAAATATGAGGATTTCTGGATTCTTATAAAGCGCTCTCGCAATTGCTATCCTTTGACGCTCACCACCCGAGAGTTTCACTCCCCTCTCCCCTATCACAGTATCGTAGCCATAGGGAAGTCTCTCAATAAACTCGTGTGCATTTGCTAAATTTGCAGCCATACGAACAGCTTCAGGTTTAGCAGTAGTATCACCGCAAGCAATATTATTGAATACAGTATCATTAAAAAGGATTGGCTCTTGTGTGACAAGTCCAATTAGCCCCCTAAGATTTTTAAGTGAGATTTTCCTCATATCAAAACCGTCGATTTCAATTGAGCCTTGGGTAGGGTCATAGAAACGAGCAAGTAGGTCTGTAATTGTAGATTTGCCAGCACCTGACGGACCCACAAGAGCAACATTATCACCTTTTTTTATACTAAATGTTACTCCGTGAATTACTTCTCTTGAGTGGTCGTAGCCAAAACGTACATCTCTAAATACAATTTCTTTATCAAAATGAGTGAGCGAAATTGGACTTTCTGCTTCCTTAACAGTAGGCTTGGTATCTAATATTTTTTTTATTCTTAACATTGCTTGGATTCCTTGTTGTATTTCTACATTGGCTTTAGAAAGTTGCTTCAGAGGCTGCATCATGAACAAGGCACATGCCAAAAAGATAAGAAATCTGTCAGCAGAAAGTGTATTAATAACAAATATCTGATACCCACCATAACTTATGAGAATACAAGCACCAAATGCAATTATGAGCTCAGAAAGTGGAACACCAAGGAGACCAATCTTTTCAAACTTGAGAGCTGATTTCAAATAATCACGTGTAGATTTAAAAAATTTATAAAACTCAAATTTATCCATAGAAAAAGCCTTCACTATCTTTATACCGGACACAGTCTCGCTAATCACAGATGTAATCTTGCCCATATCTTCTTGAACTCTATCACTTCTTTCACGCAATTTTTTACCAAGTGAGTTGATAAGCCATGTTATAACAGGAAAAGTAACAGTAGCTACAAGAAGAAGTCTCCATGAAAGATAAAAGGCAAAACAGAAATAAGCAAGAACAAGAAGCAACTCTTTTGCAAACACAAGAAAACCATTTTTTAAAGCACCTTTTATTTTTGTTATATCATTTGTTAGCCTCGAAATAATAATGCCAGATTTTGTTCTGTAAAAATAATCCAAAGAAAGGATATGAAGATGAGCATATGTATTATCCCTTAATTGTTTTGTAATATGCTCTTCAACTGAAGCTCCAATGTAGCCGTGTAAATAATCAAATATACCTTTAAATAGAAAAATAAGAATAAGAACTACCTGTAGTCTCACAAATGCTTGTACCTTTGAGCTGCTGAGAAACCATAAGCTAAACTTAGCTAAAAGATCGCTCTTTAAGGAGAGAAAAGATTGGCTATCATAAAATATAGCGTGTAGGAAGGGGGATAGTAAAGAAAGAGAAAAACTTGAAAGTAGTGCAAAAATGAGCATAAATATGAAACAAAGTAAAATCTTTACAGTGTAAGGTTTAAAATATGAGAAAAAGAACTTCACTTAAGATATTCTTTCGCTTTACGAGTTACATCAATTACATTAGGATAATTTAATACCACCTTTTTAAACTCATCCAATGCTTCCTTTTTTAAACCCTGGTAGTATAATTGAACTCCCTTATCAAAGATAGATATTGCTTTCTTTCTATCTTCATCCATTGGAGGTCTTATTTTATGTTCGAGCTCTACAGGTTTAGGCGCTTCATTTAACCTCGCTCTCCTCTTAACTCCCAATCTATGAAGTTTTGTCTCAATCGATTTCTGGGTTACGCCAAAATGTTTTGCAAGCTTACGATTACTCATAGTTTTGTAATTTCTAAGAAGGAATTCGTCCTCCTTTTTACTCCATTTTTTCTTTTTTCTCATAATTTATTACGCCTGGAGGGATTTGAACCCTCAACCGTTGGATTCGAAGTCCACCGCTCTATCCAGTTGAGCTACAGGCGCATTTATGATTATTGTTCTCTTTTTTACTGTCATTAGGAAACTTAACAAATTCAATATTACAATAGCTTGGAATAAAAGAAGCAATGAATTCGACATAGAAAGAGAAGTTCTTAAAACCACTGCCCAAATGTATAATGATACACTGGCACTGTCAGCTATTGTCAGCTTTGAGACACCCTTATTTTATTACGATTTTGCTACTCGTTCTTTTTATACTGGACATCGTCTAAAAAACAAAAATGTCACTTCTTTGTATCTTATCAAAATAGCTAAGCCAAGGTAAATATTGAGGCTGATAGATAGCACAAATCACTTTGCACATATTACATTAAGTTTGACGAGAAGTCAAGAAAAATTGTGCTCCAGAATACACAAATAAAATTACGAAACTAAAGAAGTAAAATAAACTGACCCCAGAAATTACTGGACAGGTTGTTAAGATGTAGTTTATGCTCGGAAATGGAGGTGAAATATGGGTAAATGGAATATATAATTTTGTGTCATTTTAACAATAAGGAATTAAAAAGCTCTATGTATCTTTTACCTATAGATTGAGCAGAATTCCTAATCACATAATTGTGAGCCGCCTCCATCATAGTTTTGTATTCTGGGGATTTATCAAAAACTGAGCAAAGAGCTTTCTTTAACTCATCAAATGTAGAATACTTCATTACCTCTTTATCAAAGTATCCCACATACTTTGAATTAAGTGCAATAATAGGACAGCCGGAACCAAGACATTGAGAAGCAGTGCTTGAGACTACAACTTGACGAGGAGATGCTTTATTAAAGATAAGCGCATCAGAAGCATGTAGGTAATCGTACAATCTATTTATATCAGGAACTTCCTCTCTTAGCTCAATATCAATAAGCTTAGAATATTGAAATTTCCTGAAATCCTTAAGTGCATCTCTATTTTTTGTCACTACCAAAAGTAGAATTTGATAATCAGATGCAAGTTCGGTTATGGATGGAATAAGCTCAAGAGCAACCCTAACATTTGGTCCAAAAAGAAGCACAATCTTCTTGTTTTCTGGCAAACCTAATTTTCTACGTTTCTCTTTTTTATCTCCCTTTACTAGCGGATAGCAAGGATATGGAATTATGTGAACTTTGTCAGGTTCGTATGCATCAATTAGGAACTTTCTATATCGTTCATCAAAGCATATAATAGCGTCCCAGTCAAACTGGTAAAAAGCAGGGTCTTTAGAGAGAGCACCGTCGTGAATCACATTTACAACTTTTGCCTTACTCTTTATACGAGTAAAAATTTTAGCAAGTAAATCCTTGGGGAGCATACCAAGATCCTGTACTACAAATATCTCGTAATTTGATGTCAAAAATGGGATTGGATCAAGTTTAGGTGGAATATAACTTGAGACAGTAAAACATCTTGTAACATAATCCTCATCTTCTCCAACAATTTGTGTCCCGTGGAAGGCGTAATCGTAAAAAGTGAACACACGAAGGTTATGTCCCTGCTCTACCCATGCTCTCCCAATTAACTCTGCATGAAATGAGGCACCAGAATTTGTATTCCAGCCTCCCATCATTCCTATATTCATATTACTTCTTTTTAAGTAAAAATATGCTTAAAAATTGAATTTGTCAAGTAAATTTTTTATACGTAAAGTAGCAACAAAAAAAATTTATAACTTGACAAATTTAAATTTTGTAATAGCTTTTAAAAAGGAGGTGTATAATGGGAGTAAGAGAAGATGTTAAAAAAATTATCGTCGAGAAGCTCGGTGTAGAGGAAAAGCAGGTTACTGATGAGGCTCGTTTTATTGATGACTTAGGAGCAGATTCACTTGATACTGTTGAGCTTGTGATGGCTTTTGAGGAAAAGTTTGGTATGGAAATACCGGATGAGGAAGCAGAAAAGCTTACAACGGTTGGTTCTGCAATTAAATATGTTGAGGAAAAGCTAATCAAAAAATAATCTTATGAAACGGCGTGTGGTAGTCACAGGATTGGGTGCAATTACACCAATAGGGTTATCGGTCAAAGAGTTTTGGCAAGCTCTACTCTCAGGAACTTCGGGTGTTTCAAAGATTACTAAGTTTGATACAACTGAATTCCCTGTTAAAATAGGAGCAGGAGTTAAAGGCTTTGACCCAGCCAAGTATTTTTCTCCCAAAGAAATAAGGCGGTTGGATAGATGTAGCCAGTTTGCAGTAGCAGCTACATTTGAAGCTATAAAAGATGCTGAACTAAAGATTGAAACCGAAGATCCTCTAATGATAGGTGTCATTGTGGGCTCAGGTATAGGAGGAATAGAGACTTGGGAGGCAGAATTTAAGCACATTGAACAGTCTCCAAGAAAAGTCTCACCATTTTTTATTCCAATGATGATAATAAACTCGGTGTCTGGTGAAATTTCTATAAGATTGGGAGTAAAGGGACCAAATTTTGCAGTAGTATCCGCTTGTGCTACAGCGGCTCATGCAATTGGTGAGGCATATAGATTAATAAAACATGGGGATGCAGACATGATTATAACTGGTGGCACTGAAGCTGCTATAACACCGCTATCAGTTGCAGGATTTGCAAATATGAAAGCTTTATCTACAAGGAATGATGAACCAGAAAAAGCATCAAGACCGTTTGATAAAGAGAGGGATGGCTTTGTGATAGGAGAGGGAGCTGGAATAATTATTCTTGAGGAATTGACTCATGCGATAAATAGGGGTGCAAAAGTATATTGTGAAGTTGTAGGTTATGGGATGACCTGTGACGCATATCATCTCACAGCACCTGAACCCGAAGGAAGGGAAGCAGCAAGATGTATGAAACTTGCATTACAGGAGGGCGATATTCATCTTGAAGAATTAGATTATATAAATGCTCATGGAACATCTACTCCATTAAATGATAAAATAGAAACCGTAGCAATAAAGCTTGCACTCGGCGAGCATGCAAAAAAGGTAGCAATATCATCTACTAAGTCAATGATAGGTCACTTATTAGGTGCAGCTGGGGCAGTTGAGCTTATTACTACTGTCCTGTCTATACGAGACTCTATAATACATCCAACAATAAATCTTGAAATCCAAGACCCAGAGTGTGACCTTGACTATGTCCCGAATAAAGCAAGGGAGAAAAATATAAGAGTTGCACTCTCAAACTCATTTGGGTTTGGTGGTCATAATGCATCTATAGCACTTAAAAAATTTGAAAAGTAATCTACACTTACCACTTTATTATTAAGTAGTGGGAAAGATAAAGAAAATCGTAATAGCTACAAAAAATCTTGATAAATTTAGCGAGATTAAAACAATTCTAAAAGAGCTACCAGTTGAATTCATTAATTTAAGAAATACTATTTTACCTGAGGAACGTGGTAATAGTTTAGAAGAAAATGCAATTATAAAGGCAGAAACTGGTGCTAAGCTCATGCATACCATTTCTATCAGTGACGATACTGGATTAGAAGTAGATGCACTCAATGGGTTACCAGGAGTTTATTCATCACGTTTTGCTGGCATTAATGTTACCCATCCCTCTGTCATTCTGAGCAAAGCAAAAGAATCTCCTCATAATATAAGTTATGAGGAGAATAGAAAAAAGCTTTTGAAACTACTTGAATCAAAACCAATGAATGAAAGGAAAGCTAAATTCAGATGTGTAGTAGCAGTCGCACAGATGGGAAAACGAACAAAAATATTTGAGGGAAAAGTTTACGGCTATATAACTGAAGAGGAACGCGGTAAGTTCGGATTTGGTTACGACTCAATATTTATGGTTCCAAAATTAGGTAAAACATTTGCAGAACTGCCACCAGAGAAGAAGAATAAAATATCACACAGAGCACTTGCTCTTTTAAAAGCAAAAAAATATCTGAAAAATCAGTTATTAGTTGGGAATCAGAGTGAAAATAAAAAACACTAATCACTGCTTTTTACCGGGGAGTAGCGCAGCCTGGTAGCGCACCTGGCTTGGGACCAGGGGGTCGCTGGTTCAAATCCAGTCTCCCCGATATAAAAATGTGGGATTTATTAGAAACCATAATGAGCTATGCAAAGGGATGGACAGAAATTAGATATCACAATAAGCTCATAAATTCAGTAACAATAAGAAAAGGCGAACTTGAACAATCAAACTCAATTCAACAGAAAGGGGTTGGAATAAGAGTCATAATTAACGGGACTTTAGGATTCTCAAGTACATCAAGAGTTGAAAAGGAAGTTTTAATTCATGTACTTACCGAGGCTAACACAGCTGCAATTTCTGCATCTAATGCTAAGCAAAAGAAAATTGAAGGGTTACAAATTGGTAAACTTGCAAGAGGAGAGTTTTCTCCTGAAATACATGATGCTGTTACTTCTTATTCAATTGAAGAAAAAATCTCACTCGTCCGTAAAATAGAAGAATGGGTGAGAAAAGCTTCTCCTCTTATACAGTCAGCTATCTGTAGCTATCTTGAATCGTTAGATGAAAAATATATCCTTACATCAGATGGTGCTAAAGTTCATATATTGGATTCAAAACCTGAATTCAGAGTTACGGCAGTTGGTTTCAAAAAAGGAGAAATGCAAACAGGGACAAAGTCAATTGGAGTAACTGGTGGATGGGCTGATTTATTTAAAGAAAAGACTGCTGAAGAATTAGCAGATGAAGCTGCAAAACTTGCAGTTGACCTTCTATCTGCACCATATCCTGAAGGTGGAAGAGCATGGGTTATACTAAGTCCAGAACTGGTAGGCTTACTTGCACATGAGGCAATAGGACATACAGTAGAGGCAGATTTTGTTCTATCGGGTTCAATTGCAAAGGGTAAAATTGGACACCCTGTAGCTTCTGAGCTTATAACCCTTGTGGACTCAGGAAATCCACAAATAAAGCCAAATGCAGCTGGAATAGTTCTTGTAGATGATGAAGGGGTGCAAACAGAGCAAACTGTTGTTATAGACCATGGAATACTACGCAGTTATCTACATAATCGGGAGACTGCAAAATTATTTGGAGTGCAACCAACTGGGAATGCACGTGCTTGGTCATATTCAGATGAACCAATAATAAGGATGAGGAACACTTATATTGAACCAGGAGAACTTGAGCTTGATGAACTTATCTCAGAAGTCAATGATGGATATTTTTTGAAGGGTGCTGGAGGGGGGCAAGCAGACTCAAATGCTGAATTTATGTTTGGTGTAGCTGAACCTTATAGAATCAAAAATGGTAAAATTTGTGAACTTGTGCGAGGTGTAACAATCTCAGGACAGGCATTTAATGTGCTTAAATCATGTAATGGAATAGGACGAGAGTTCAAATGGGGGCTTGGAACTGGATATTGTGGTAAGGGACAAATGGCAAAAGTAGATGCAGGTGGTCCTTATCTTAGATGCCAAGCGATTATAGGAGGAAAACAAAAGTGACAAATGGAGCTAATTGAAATATGTGAGCAAGGGTTAAAGGAAGCAATTAAACTTGGTGCTTCAGAAGTAGAAATCTATGCGGCATCATCAAAACACATAGAAGTGACCATAGAGAAAAATGATATCCAGATTGCAAAGTCACAAATTGAAGATGGTGTGGGCATAAGAGTTTTTAAGGACAAGAGACTTGGGTTTGCTTCATTAAACGATTTTAGCGAGATTAAAGAAGGCTGTAAACGGGCAGTTGAACTCGCTAAAGCATCGCCAAAGGATGAATATAACAAACTACCAGAACCTGTTGAGATTAAAAAAGTAGATAAAATTTATGACCCGGATTCAGAAGATTTTGGAGTTAAACAAGCACTTGAGCACGGAATTTGTATGCTTAACGAAGCAAGGAATTATGACCAAAGAATAACAGTTGATAATGGTTCATTTACAGCAAACATAGCGCATAGAGCAGTTGCAAATTCAAATGGGGTAAGAGTAAATGAGAGAACGAGTTCTTTTGTTTATTATATTGTGGGGATGGCAGTTGATGGAGAAAATGTATCGTCCTTTGAGTATGAATTTGATGGAGTTAGATTTGTAAACCAAATTGATACACGAATTGTAGCACAGGAAATGGCAAAGAATGTAGTTAACTCAATTGGAGCTGGTAAAGGTGAAAGTTTTAAGGGCTCTGTAATACTATCACCTAATTCAGTTGGCGAGCTCATTGTGGGTCCAATGTTATTTGCATTAAATGCAAATAATGTACAAAAAGGAATGAGTAAGTGGGTAGGAAAAATTGGTAAAAAAGTAGGGACTTCAAATTTAATAGTAGAAGATAACGGCGTCATCCCGGGCGGACTTGGAAGTTCTGCATTTGACCGCGAAGGGATGCCACATTATCCACTCACAATGATTAAGAATGGGGAATTAATATCTTATATGTATAATACCTATACAGCTACAAAGGAACATAGAACAACAACCGGGCATGCCTCAGGCAGTACAGCACAAATTCCAGGAATAGGACCGACTAATTTTATAATAAAAGAGGGAACAATCACTAAGGATAAATTAATTAGAGGAGTTAGGCAGGGTGTAATTGTAACTCGATTTTCTGGTTTTCCAAATCCAGTAACTGGCGAATTTTCAGGTGCAGTTAAAGGGGGCTGGCTTATAAAACATGGTGAGCCTGTAAAACCATTATGTGAAACTTTGATTCATGGAAATATATACGATTTATTAACTCAGATATCAGGAATTTCAATTGAACGCAAGAAGGTATTAAACTACATCTTACCCTGGATTTGTATAGATGGCGTATCTGTGACTGCGGGTTAACTACAAACTACAAGACTTTATTTAGTATCTTGCTTACTAATAGGACAGGTGGCACAGGTTGGAGTCTTACAAGTCTCGCATCCGGAACTTGAAGTATCTTTTACCCCACTCAAGAAAAAGCTACCCAAAATTTGTGTTAGTTTAGAACTACCACACTTTGGGCATTTTGTATGCTTCTTTTCTGAGATACTCGTAAACACTTCAAACTTATAATCACACTTTTTACACTCAAATTCGTAAGTTGGCATCTTATTTTATAAGCTTACCACCAGCTTTTTCCCATGTTTCAATTCCACCATATAAATTTACCGCTTTCTTAAACCCCAATTCCAATAGAGTTTGGGCCACTATTTCACCCGCATGACCATTCCTGGAGTAAACTACCACTTTACCACACTTGCACCCTAATTGTCTTGATTTGAGTTTTATCTCAGCATGAGGGATGTTAATTGCTTTATTTATATGCCCATCAGCATATTCTTCAGGACTTCTAACATCTACTAAAACAAATTTCTCGTTATGTTCAATTAGTTCCATAAGTTGTTGTGGAGTAATGTTCTGGTATCTCCTTTCATCCAGTTTCTGGGGTCTCATTATAACACAACCGGATGCAAGAATACATAAAAGGATAAAAAATTTACGCATCTTAATATAAATATATTCTAACTAATGATTTTGTCAATAAAAACTTGACAGTTGTTAAGTCTCACTATATTATATAAATTATATAAGTGCTGCCGGGGTGGCGGAATTGGTAGACGCACTAGCTTGAGGGGCTAGCTTCGGTAATCGGAGTAGGGGTTCAAATCCCCTCCCCGGCATATAGAGAAAATATTTTTATTGGGATAGTGATATGAAACTATTTATAGGATTTATTCTAATGGTATTTACTAAAAATTAAGTTTGTCTTTAAAATAAGATTGACCATTTTTTCTCTTTAATTACATACAGTTTGGCAGTCAGCACAATCTTCTGGGCTCTTTTCTTATTCGGTGTTATTCGTTCCATTCGTTTCAGAACAACTTAGCCGTTATTGTTATTTATGCAAAATATGTGACAAATTATGAGTTATAACCTTGATTTCTTCTCCGGATAATAATCCATCCTGCTTTCCAATCTTTAAAAGTAAAAGATTAGTATCTGCAAGTTGTATTTTACTTGCAGTAGTCTCATAAGAAGTTAAGATACTCAAAACTTGAGACAAAATCTTTTCTTTTGAAACCACACCAAGTAAAACACATCTTTCATTAAACCTGATAAACTCAAAATTAGGTATGCTACCCTGAGCCAATTTGGTACCCAATTTTATAAGCGCAGTAATTTCATCAGTTGGAGCACTACTTCTGTAAAAATCTTCAATCCCATAATAAATCTCTCTTAAAAATTCAGTATCTACTCCCTTAACTTTTTGCATGATTTCTCTAAATTTTCTGACATCAAGTTCACGCATCCCTTCATCAAAGTCTCTAAATTTACCTATTATATGCTCAAGGCTTTTCCTGATTGTGGTATATATAAACTCAGTAGCCGAAAAAATACCAGCATCTACCCTTAAATCAAAAATACAAACCTCTGAATTACCATACAGTTTAGGAGTCTCAAACGAAAGAATAGAAAATCCCTTTATTTTATCAACCCTTGTAACATATTTATCTACCCAGCCAGCACTCGGGCTTTTAACTACTATAAGTTTAAATTGAATAAATTGCTCGGAAACAAGCCCTGTTGAAATATAAACTTGAGGCATATTGGTTAAACTGTGCTCCTTAACTAACTTTGGGATGATAACTCTCGCATAATGTTCAAGACCACCAAAAGTTTCTATTAGTTGTAATCGCTCAAGTTTTCTTGTACCTAATTTTTTTATTAGTGAGCGTTCAATTGGTTTTAATTTATGAAATCCATCTATCTCTATCCTGTAAACACTTATCCCATCATAAGTCACATATTCTTTATCATATTTAACATTATAATATGAGACTGCATTTTTTATAGCATCCAATGCAAGTGGCAGTGAAAAATCTCTATCAAAGCATACAATAGATATTCCCGTACGCTCTTCATTCCTTACCTTTATATGCTCTACTTTTACTTGTGGCTCACCACCTGATTTCCTAACTTTATCAACAAATTCATAATTTGTAAGAATAAGAGTAGCTAAATCATTTACCGTCCTTTGCTCTAAGTATTCCTCATCCCTTGTATCAAAGAACTTTGTGACCGCTGCCGTTACTTTGCTATCAAGTTTACCAAGTCGCTCAATTATCTTCAATACTTCTTCAAATATCTCTATTTTCCTAGCTCCATGGGCAAGTAAAACGCCTTTACGCCACCCTTTGAGGCAAATTTTGTATAGCTTATCCTTCATTTTAGTTGTATTACTTTCATTTAAGAAAGAATCTATATACCATTTATCATTCACCTGGATACCAAGAGAGATAATAGCTATTTTTTCGCCTTCATAAGTAATAGTTATACCAGATAAAACTTCTATGTTACAGCCGAGTTCTACCATAACACCCATAATACCGCCAAGTAAGCCAGGCCAATCCTTTGCAAGAATACCAAAAAGATATACAGACGGATACTCTTTGATACTTGGCGTAGGAAAAATAACTACTGTCTCCTTAGTCCTTTCCCACTCCTGTAACAAAGCAATACGGAGAGAAATTAGCACCTCATCTGAAATTGACTTAGTTATCTCCTTGATTTTATCTTCAATCTCACTCATTATGTAAGATGGCATACATTAATATATTGACACCCATTTTAAATGCCTCTTCCCTTTTCTCAGCCGGGTCATTATGTACCCATGGGTCTGCCCACCCATCTGATATATTTGTCTCATATGTATAAAAAACGACAAGCCGTCCTTGGTAAAAGATACCGTAGCCTTTTGGAGGCTTATCATCATGCTTATGAATTTTAGGAAGATAATCAAAGTCATAAAATGAATGATATATAGGATGCTTAAATGGAAGCTCCTCAAGTTTAATGCCGGGAAAGACTTTACCAATCTCACGTCTAAAATACTCATCCATGCCATAATCATCGTCCGCATATAGGAAACCGCCTTTTGTAAGATACTCTCTTAACTGTTTTACTTCACTATCTGAAAGTTTTATATTTCCATGTCCTGTTATAAAAATAAATGGATAATTGAAGAGCTCTACATCACTCAATGAGACTATATGTTGCTCCGGGTCTACTCTAATAGTTGTCCGCTTATTAATTTCGTGTGCCAGATTTGGCAACATTGATGGGTCATTATACCAATCACCACCTCCACTATATTTAACCCTTGCAAGTGTAATATTATAACTAATGAAACAAAAAACAACTATCAAATACACTTTAACAAGTTAGTCTCTAAAACCTATTATCACGAAGACCACAAAATTTATAAAACACGAAAATAATATTTAAATTCCAAACTCCAATTCTTCAAAGACTATTTAGATTTCTCTATTACAAAATAACTTAATAGCTACAAGTTGTCAAGAAAAATAGTCATTAAACTCTATTGCCTAAATCACACACTGGAATTGGCTCACCACAATACTTACATCTCCCATTTTCTACATAGTTAAACTCAATTACATAATTATGCCTCTTTATAAGCATTTTCTTACAATTTGGGCAGTAAGTATTCTCATAAGGATGGCCTGTAACATTGCCAATGTAGACAAATTTTAATCCTTTACTTACACCTATTTCTCTTGCATTCTCAAGTGTCTTTATTGGAGTATAAGAAATATGTTGTAGTTCACAATGCGGAATAAATCTCGTAATATGCCATGGAGTATCGGGACCAAGAGTTTGCTTAATCCAATCTGCTATTCTATGGAAAGTTTCAATATCATCATTATAACCTGGAATCACATTTGTCACTACTTCAACCCACATATTCCATTTATGCTTTGCTAACTCAGTTACCTCTAATATGCCATTGAATTCGCTAATATTGGCTAATTTTTTATAAAACTTATTTGAAAATCCCTTTATATCTACTCTAAATACATCAAGCCATGGCCCTATAACATCAAGAGCTTCAGGTGTGATAAATCCATTAGTCACATAATTAGTATAAAAACCGCTTGCTTTGGCAAGTTTAGCAAAATCAAGAGTGTACTCAAACCAAACGGTAGGCTCATTATAAGTCCAAGATATGCCAAGACAATTGTATTTATCAGCTATTTTTAACCCATCCTCAGGAGAAATATAATTCGTATTTTGATTGCTTCGTCGTTTCGCTCCTCGCAATGACAAAAGACTCTTATCTTGTCTGTCGGCGGACAGGAACTTATAATGTGCAATATCCCAATTTTGACAACCCGGACACCTAAAATTGCATCCAATTGAACCCAATGAAAGCCATTTACTTCCAGGATAGAAATGAAAAATAGGCTTTAGCTCAGCTGGTGAAATCATCCAAGTAGATACTTCACCATAAATTAAAGTGTAAAGCTTACCCACCTCATTTAGCCGTGTAGTGCAATAGCCAAGTTTATCCTGAGCAATAATACACCTCCGCTGGCAAATGTTGCACCTCACTCTATTATTCTTTAATCTATCGTATAAAAGCGATTCCTTTTTCATCTCTACTTAATTTATCAAAATAATTTCTAATGTCAATATGTATTGACAAAATTAAGATAGAATTGTAAAATTATAAATATGACTTTCTTATTCCTTATTACTATGCTCGGGGTAGCACCTCACTATGAGATTGCTTCCCCTGAATTAAGTTCAGGGTCACTCGAAATGAGATTCATTGAACCTGATTCGTTGACACATACACAATTTAAAGAGGCGTCACCTCAAGATAATTGGATTGCTTTAGATAAGTTACATCACTTTTCTTACTCATTTGGGATTACAGGACTCTCTTACCATGTTTATCACTGTCAGCTTAATAACCCAAATCCGGGGGCAAGAGTCTTTTCTATATCAATTGCATCTATTGCAGGAATTGGGAAGGAACTTCTTGATAAATATTATGGAAAGAGTACAATAAGTTATAAAGACATCACAGCAGATGCACTTGGCATAGTCACTGCTACTATCATCTTTACACTGTACCCTTAATGGAATATATACTACCTCACATTAGAAAACCACTTAGATACATAGGAAATGAAGTTGGCAGTATTCATAAGGATTGGAATAAAGCCAGTATCAAGTTTGCTATCTGTTACCCCGATTTGTACGAACTCGGAATGAGTTGTCTCGGTGTAAGGGTCATTTATTTTTTGCTTAACTCATTTTCTGATATCATTTGTGAAAGAGTATTTGCACCATGGACTGACCTTGAACAATGGCTGAGAAATACACATACTCCACTCGTATCACTTGAATCAATGACTCCACTTAATAAATTTGATTGTATAGGTTTCTCTTTGCAACATGAATTAACATACACCAATGTTCTTAATATGCTTGACCTCAGTAAAATCCCTATCCACTCAGAAGAGAGAGTGGAATCTGACCCACTCATTATTGCTGGAGGACCCGGAACACTAAATCCATTCCCTATGATAAGATTCTTTGATTGTTTCTTTATAGGAGAAGCTGAGCCAACAATTCCAAAATTTATTGAATGTATGAAAGAATGGAAAAACAAGAAACTTAAAAAAGAAGAGCTACTTTTAGAACTATCTAAAACACCTGGAATTTTTATTCCCAAAATTAGTAAAAATGTTAAAAGACAATGGACTCAAGAACTACAAAATGAAAAATTCCATAAAGCTCCAATTGTACCATTTATTGAGATTGAGCGTGATTCACTTGTAGTTGAAATTTCAAGGGGTTGCACAAGAGGGTGCAGATTCTGTCAAGCAGGAATGGTTACAAGACCTTATAGGGAAAGAAATGTAGAATCAATTTTAGAGCTTGTCAAAAGTGGAACCAAAAACACAGGCTACAGGGATGTATCCTTACTCTCTTTATCTGCATCAGACCACTCACAACTGATTGAAATCATTAAAAGAATCAAGGCATTAGGAATTGAGCCATCGTTGCCATCGCTTCGCGGTGACTCACTAACTGATAAGCTTGCAAACCTCGTAGGTAAAGGTGGGATAACTTTTGCACCTGAAACTGGAACTGATAAGCTAAGAAAAATTATTAATAAAGATACAAGTGAATCACAAATACTAAATTCTTGTGAACTTGCAAGCAGTCACGGGTTTACTCATACTAAGTTATACTATATGATTGGTCTGCCAGGAGAAAATGATGAAGACATTAATGGTATAGTGAAACTTACAAAGCAAATTGCTAAAATTATGCGTGGTAAACAAGTTAATGTAGCTATTGCTCCATTCGTCCCTCGACCTCATACCCCATTCCAGTGGGAACCTCAAGAATCGGTAGATAAATTGAGAGATAAAGTAATATATATCAAAGACTCTCTACATAAAGGAAATATAAAGGTAAAATACAGAGACCTGTATATGAGCTTTATTGAGGGAATATGTGCAAGAGGAGATGAGCAAGTATCAGAACTAATTGAAGAGGCGTGGAGACGGGGGGCAAAATTTGACGGATGGGGTGACAAATTCAATTTCAGTTACTGGGAAGATTCATTTGAAAAACTTGGAATAAACCCATATACTTATATAGGTGGATATTCAGAAGATGCACATTTACCTTGGGAGATAATAGATGTAGGAGTTAAGAAAGGATACTTGCTTGAAGAACGTAAAAAGACAGCCCCTACTATAGATTGTAGGATTGCAGGCTGTACCAAATGTGGTGTATGTAATAGTCCAAATCCTATACCTATGGAAAGAGAAGCTGTTGAAAAAAGTGTTATTAGTTATGGAAGAGCTAAGAAGCAGGCAATTGAACCTGAAGTTAAGTTAAGATTTAGGCTAAAATTTGAAAAATCTGATGAAATGAGATTCCTTGGCCACCTTGACCTTGTAAGAGCAATTGAACGTGCAATAATAAGAGCTGAAATTCCAATTGCATATTCTAAAGGGTTTAAGCCAAGACCAGTAATTTCGTTCTCACCACCGTTACCTTTTGGAGTGACCTCAAAAGAAGAGTATCTTGACATCTCACTTAAATCTACACCTCATGGTGATATTAAATGTTTACTAAATTGTACACTACCAAAAGGTATACAGATTATAGATGTAACCCAACTATGGGAAGCGGCAAAGTCTTCATTTGAAGAATTCAAGAAGTGTATATATAGAATACAAAATGTAAATATACCAGAACAAAAGATACACGAATTTATGGCAAAAGATGAAATCATCGGGCATGAAATAAACTTAAGACTATTTGTAATTGATATTAAAAAGGAAAACAATTCAATTACACTTTTGATGCAAATAGGGAAAGCAAAACCTTGGTGGATTCTTGAGTCTTTACTTGAAATTTCTGAAGAACAGGCTATTGATTTTAAAATTGAAAGAATTAGATTATTATAGAAAGGGGTAATTTTGCTTGACAAATAGAGTGCCTTAATATACTATAACAGGATATAGGCGATATTATTGAAATTCTTCGCTACGTTCAGAATGACAGGGAAGGTAAAGAATGGTTGAATTTTATTGCTTACTTGTTTTTATGGTTGCAGCTGCGATAGTTGCGTGTGAGACAAGAGATTTACTTGGTGCAATAATATCATTTGGGGCAGTCGGGTTTGTGCAGGCAATTTTATTTCTTATGCTACAGGCACCTGACCTCGCTATTACACAAGTGGTGGTTGAAGTTTTGACTTTGGTCATATTTATAGCAGCTATATCAAGGGCAACAAGAGTTGATACTACAGCGCATCCACTTGCAACATCTATAATTGGGATATGTATCCTTATATTTATAGTCATCGTTACTATCCAGGTATTGAGATTTTTGCCAAAATTTGGTGAACCTCTCTTAAGAGTTTCTAATTTTTATTTTGAGAACGGCCTTAAAGGGACAGGGGCAGCTAATCTTGTTGCTGCTATAATTCTTGACTTCAGAGGCTATGATACACTTGGGGAGGCAACAGTTTTATTTACTGCTTGCTTGGGAGTTATAGTAATTTTAAGAGAGATAGGTAAAAAAAAGAAGTAATTATGAGTGGGATGACTATAATAATTAAGACTGTAACAAGAATTATTGTTGGTTTCCTAATGGCTTATGGGATATATATTGTATTACATGGACACTTGACCCCTGGTGGTGGGTTTGCTGGCGGGGTTATAGTTGCTGGCAGTTTTGTTTTGTTTTTACTATCTTACGGTGAGCGGGAAGGCTACAATAAAATGAGAAAGACGATTGTCTCATTCTTTGAGGGATTTGGTGGAGTTGTGTTCTTGACTGTTGCGGTGCTTGGAATTATAGGTGGTGTGTTTTTCAATAACTTTATAGAAAAAGGTGAGCCAATTAAATTGTTTAGTGCAGGAATAATACCTGTATGCAATATAGCTATTGGGATAAAAGTAGCATGTGCCCTTTTTGCAATATTTGTGACATTTTTGCTACTTGAGGAATAATGATTCCTTATGCATTTTGTGTTATCCTTTTAGGGATTGGGTTGTATGTTGTTATTGCCAAAAAGAATATTATAAGAATTGCAATTGGACTATGCTTGACAGAATATGCTATTAATCTATTTATTGTTATGGTTGGATACAGACAGGGAGGTTTGCCTCCTATAATAACAAAAGTAGGTGAGACAACTCTCTTTGTTGACCCACTTCCTCAGGCACTTGTCCTTACCGCTATAGTTATTGGATTATGCACAACTGCATTAATTGTAGCAATTGCAGTCAGAATCTATAAAAGGTATGGCACTTTTGATTTAACTAAAATCAAAAGACTTAAAGGATAATGAATAACTTAATACCAATTTTTGTTGCTATCCCATTAGGAACTGCCTTTGTGCTTGCAATGCTTTTTAAGCTAAACGAGCGCGTCTCAGATGTGCTTGCAAACATAGCCACATTTTCACTACTCTGTTTATCTTTGAGAATGATACCTATCCTTGCTAAATATGGCTATTTTATCTATAAAATTGGAGGATGGGCACCACCTTTTGGGATAAATTTTGTCCTTGATGGGTTATCCCTATTTATGCTTATTGTGGTGAGTATAGTGAGCTTTTTTGCATCATTTTATTCAATTTCTTATATGGAACATTATACAGATAAACCAAGGTATTACGCCATTTTCTTGCTTATGATTGCTGGGATGAACGGAATAATTTTGACCGGTGACTTATTTAATTTATTTGTATTTATAGAGATTGCATCAATTGCATCTTATGCACTTGTAGGCTTTGGGACACAGCATGAGGAGCTTGAAGCAGCATTTAAATATATGGTGATGGGAGAGATTGCATCATTACTGATACTTTTGGGAGTTATCTTGTTATACTCAGGAGTTGGTTCAGTTAATATGGCAGATATTGGAGTAAGAATACAGAATCCAGAATACAAAATGCAGAGTTTAATAAGATTTGTATCCATACTCTTCATTTTTGGGTTTGGGTTAAAAGCAGCTCTTATCCCATTCCATGCATGGCTACCGGATGCACACCCATCTGCACCTGCCCCAATCTCATGTATGCTTTCAGGGCTCCTAATAAAGGCACTTGGAGTTTATGCTCTAATAAGAGTATTTTACTGTATATTTGGGGTAAATCTTACAAGTAAATGGATATTGCTTACATTAGGTGCAGTTTCTATGGTCGTAGGAGCACTACTAGCGATACCACAAGATGATTTTAAAAGGATGCTCGCTTATTCATCAATATCACAGGTAGGTTATATAATCATTGGAGTAGCTTCTGGGTCGCCACTCGGAATTATAGGTGGCCTTTTCCATTTAGCAAATCATGCTACATTTAAGGGGTTACTATTCTTAAACTCAGGCTCAGTTGAAGTCCAAACTAGGACAAGGGACCTTAACAAAATGGGTGGGCTATCTAAAGTTATGCCAATTACTTCCGGTAGTTGCCTCATTGGGTCACTATCAATTTCGGGTATACCACCATTTAATGGGTTCTGGAGTAAGTTATTTATAATAATTGGACTCGTCCAAGGTGGCCATATTGCTTTAGGAGTACTTGCTACAATGGTAGCGGTGATAACACTTGCTTATTACTTAAGAATTCAACGACTTGCTTTCTGGGGTAAAGCACGCAGAAAGTTTGAGAGAATTAAAGAATCGCCATGGACAATGTGTTTTGCAATGATTTCACTTGCAATTATATGTCTTGGGGCAGGTATTTTTTACCCATGGATAAAAGATGTTGTGCTAAATCCAGCAGTAGAAGTGATAACACAAGGGACTAATTATGGGATTCGGGTTCTTTCATTGGTCCAATGACATTTTAGAAAAACTAAACTATTATGCGTAGACTTTCTTTTGTTATAGTTGCTTTTGTGATATGGGTGCTCGTCACATGGAGTCTATCATGGCAAGAGCTCACTATTGGGCTTGTTGTTGTTTTATTTACTTCACTTTTATTTGGTGAAAGTTTTCCCGGCTTTAAGATATTCTCACCTAAACGCATTGGCTGGCTTATTTACTATATTCCTGTGTGGATATTTGCTTGCATACTCGCAAATCTTGATGTTGCCTATCGGGCGATACACCCAAAAATGCCAATAAAACCGGGAATTGTCAAAATACGAACATCGTTAAAATCAGATATTGGGAAGACTGTACTTGCAAACTCAATCACAATGACGCCGGGGACTATGACTGTTGACATCAATGGCGAATACCTTTACATTCATTGGATATGGGTAGGAGATGAAAAGATTGAGGAAGCTACCCGTATAATTGCAGAAAGATTTGAACGCATTTTGAAGCATATATTTGAATGATTCTCTGTTTAAATCAATGATATGATTGGTATTCCTTTATATTTCTTTATTCCTTTGGCAGTATGTATATTTATGTGCCTATATAGAATAGCACGTGGACCTACTCTTGTAGATAAGATGATTGGGATAGATTTTCTTAATGTGGTTCTTATCGGGTACTGTAGTTTACTTGCATTTTATATAAAGAGACCATTTCTTCTTGATATTTCACTTGTGCTTGCTATACTTAACTTTGTCGGCACCCTTACACTTGCAAAATATCTTGAGGGTAGAAAGCTTGATAAATAAAAAAGGGGGCAAAATGCTGTATTGTGGAGATAGAGTAACTGGGGGCCTTATTATATTGGCTATTGGAGTTATATTTTTACTACGTAACCTAAAAATAATTACTCAACCAGTTTGGAGTGTTATGTGGCCTGCAATCTTGATTGTCATCGGAATAGGGGTAATTATTGAGGGAATAAAAGTGGTAATTAGAAGAAAGAAAGGATAGTATGGAGATAAGGGGTTCCGGTAGAGCTATAGCATCGCTTGTGTGTGGGATACTGAGTATATTTATGCCCGGAGTTGGATTTGTGCTTGGAATTCTTGGGATTGTATTTGGAGCTGTTGCAAGGAGTGAGATTAGACGAAGTGAAGGTAAGCTCAGGGGTGAAGGGATGGCGGTTGCTGGACTCGTTTGTGGTATAGTTGGATTAGCAACCACTGTATTCTGGCTCTCAATACTTAGGATAATTGGAAGTTTGTTTAAATCAGCAATTTTGTATAATATATAATGAATGTAATGGGGATTATAATAATATTTATTGGTCTTACATTTGACTTCTTTGGCTGTCTTGGTCTTATAAGGTTTCCGGATATCTATAATCGATTACAAGCTGCTACAAAAGGTGTTACTCTTGGGACATGTGGTATATTAGTTGGGCTTTGCTTTCTGTCACATTCGTTACCATTTGCTATAAAATCAATTATATGCGCTGTCTTCATTATATCTACTTGTCCTGCTGCAACTCATGCTCTTGTGAGAGGAGCGTATATATTTGGGATAAAACTGTGGGATAAAAGCATAATAGACAAGTATAAAGAAGATAATCCCAATAATTAGAGTATGACTTGGATTTCAGACATTTCAAAATACGAAGGTAAGGAAGTTACAATTAGGGGCTGGCTTTATAACAAGCGGTCGAGTGGTAAAATACATTTCCTGTTAATCCGAGATGGAACAGGTATTATCCAATGTGTTGTATCAGACAAAGATGTATCCAAAGAGACATTTGAGTTATGTGGCCGTATCGTACAGGAGTCATCAGTTATAGTAAATGGTATAGTTAAAAAGGATTCAAGAGCCCCCGGTGGCTATGAACTTGAGCTAAAAGATATAAGAGTTGTTCAGCTTACAGAATCTTACCCCATATCTAAAAAGTCACACGGTATAGATTTTCTCTTATCAAATCGTCATCTGTGGCTCAGGTCAAGACAGCAATATGCAATTATGAGAATAAGAGCAGAAGTTATGATGGCTATTCAAGATTTTTTTTCCTCCCATGGCTTCATTAGACTTGACGCTCCTATACTCACACCATCTGCATGCGAGGGAACTACCACACTGTTTGAAGTCCCTTATTTTGGGAATAAAGTTTACTTATCACAATCTGGTCAACTTTATGCAGAGGCTGGTTGTATGGCTTTTGGTAAGGTGTACACATTTGGACCTACTTTTAGGGCAGAGCTCTCAAAGACAAAGAGGCACTTAACTGAATTTTGGCAAGTAGAGCCAGAGGTTGCTTATGCTACACTTGACGACATAATGAAACTGGCTGAAGAATTTGTTAGTTATATAGTTAAAAGAGTAATTGATAAAAAAGGAGAGGAGCTCAATATCTTAGGCCGTGATATTAAGCCACTGGAGAAAGTGAAGCCTCCGTTTCCATACATTACTTATGATGAAGCACTGGATTTGCTGAAAAAACAAAAAGAGGTACCCCATACTTCATGGGGTGACGATTTTGGTGCTCCACAGGAGACTTATCTATCGCAACAGTTTGCGCTACCTGTATTCATTCATCGCTATCCTGCAAAGTGCAAAGCGTTTTATATGAAACGCGACCCAAATAATCATGAACTCGCTTTATGTGCAGATATGCTTGCCCCTGAAGGCTACGGTGAAATCATAGGTGGCTCACAGAGAGAAGATGACTTAGCTACACTTGAGCAAAGGCTTAAGGAATATAACCTACAAAAAGAGCCACACGAATGGTACCTTGACCTAAGAAGATATGGCTCAGTTCCACATTCAGGGTTTGGACTTGGACTTGAGCGCACAGTTGCATGGATATGTAAGTTGCAACACATCCGTGAAGCAATTCCATTCCCAAGAACAATTGATAGAGCATACCCATAAATAGAATAAATGACTAAAAGTCCAACTAGCCTGACGGCAGGCAGGAATACCTAAATACCTAAATGAAAAGAGCTCTGTCTACATCAATGAAAATTGGTGTGTTGATGGGTGGCTGGTCTTGGGAGAGAGAAATATCACTTAGGTCAGGTAAGATGGTGGCTAATTCTTTAAGAAGACAAGGGTTTAAAGTAGTTGAAATAGATGTAGACTATAATATTGTTTCTACTTTGAAAAAAGCAAAAATTGATATAGCTTTTGTTGCGCTTCACGGTGTTCCTGGTGAGGATGGTACAATTCAAGGGCTATTGGACATTCTTGGCATTCCTTATACGGGTTCTGGAGTACTTGCATCAAGTATTTCAATAAATAAGATTATAACTAAAAAGGTGCTTATTGCATCCGGAATCACAGTACCCAAGTATTTTTATGGAAATTTTAACCTAAATAGAATAAAAAAGACACTCGGTCCCCCGCCATGGGTTATTAAGCCTGTGAGCTCTGGGTCATCACTTGGAGTTAACATTGTGAACAAAGCGAAGGAATTAAAATCTATTTTTGAAAAGGTTAAAAGAGAATACAAAGATGCATTTATTGAGGAATTTATTCACGGTCCCCATATTACAGTAGGAATACTTGCTGATAAGCCATTACCTGTACTTGAACTTGCTCCAAAGAGTGGTTTCTATAATTATGAAGCTAAGTATACTAAGGGGTTAACTGATTTTATAATACCAGCAAGGTTACCGAATAAAGTCTACAAAGAGGCGCAAGAAATTGCCATTCGTACTCATAATGCTATTGGATGTAGTGGATTTTCGAGGGTAGATATGATAGTCAGCGATAACACACCTTATGTGCTTGAAATAAATTCAATTCCAGGTTTAACTGATATTTCAGACCTACCCGCTGAAGCTGAGTATGCAGGTATATCATACGATGACGTCATTTATAAAATTCTTGAGTGTACTGTAAGGCAATATTAAATATCAAAACAATAATGTTCCTTACTTCTTATTTCTCACTTCTCACTTTTATCTCGCTTCCCAGAATAAATAGTGAGCCACCTCATTTCTTTCCTTATCGTGGTATTTATTTAAATTATGCTGCAGGAATGAGATTTAAAGAATATTTGCCTTACATCAAAAATAGTGAGCTAAACTGTGTAGTTGTCGATTTTAAGGAGGCGATTGGAGTTGTGCCTTATAATACTAATGTAGAACTTGCTAAAACTATAGGCGCAGTATTACAGGTGATAAATCTTGAATCGTTAGTAGAAGATTGTAAAAAGCATGGTATACGTCTTATTGCGAGGATAGTTGTTTTCCAAGATTCTATACTTGCATGGTATAACAAAGGAAAATATTCTATAAGGTCACTTGATGATAAAATTTGGAAAGATGGTCATGGTAGATACTGGACTAATCCATGTTTAAAAGAGGTACAACTCTATAATATTGAAATTGCAAAGGACCTTGCTAAAAGGGGAGTACCTGAAATTCAATTTGATTATATAAGGTTTCCGTCTGCATCTGGTAAGTTCAAGCCTTATAGGATTGACTGTGAAGACAAAGAAAAGGTAATAGTTCAATTTCTTGAGTTAGCAAGAAAAGAACTAAAGCCATTAGGAGTCACAATTGCAGGCGATGTATATGGGTATGCACTATGGCTACCGAGTTTAAAAGATGAGGGTCAAAATCTTAGGCTTATGGCAACATTACTTGATGTCATTTGTCCTATGCTCTATCCTTCACATTTTCATCCTAAAGAGGAATGGTCGCCTGACCCAAGAGAACGAGAGTACAGGCTTGTCTTTAAAAGTGTAGCAAAGGGTGAATCCCTTATTGGTGAGTCAAAATTTGTTCCTTATATTCAAGGTTTTAATTTAAGGTCGCCTGGATTTGGTCCAGCTTACATAGCTAATCAAATACACGCTGCACGTGAATCTAATGCTTGGGGCTACATAGTATGGAATGCAAGGAGTGATTATACTTCATTTTGGGAGCTACTCAAAAGATAAAAATACAACTAAAAATTAAGAAATGAGAATTGGGAAGTGGGTAGCGAGAATGAAGACAAAATTATTACCGTAAGATTATCAGTTTTCCTGTTTTATTAAACTTGACGCTCTCAAATCTGTAAAAGTACATCCCAGAGGCCACCCTATTACCGGAAGAGTCCTCACCATCCCACTTAACTGAATAATAGCCAGGTTTCTTATCTTCATTAACAAGGTTTTTAACAAGCCTACCTGCACAGTCGTAAATATTTAAGCTTACATGACACTTTATCGGTAACTGGTAACTAATAACCGATGACTTACTGAATGGGTTTGGTCGATTCTGTGATATAGCAAAACTTGAAGGGATATGTTCACTTAATTCTACACCAGTTGGAGGTCCAACATAAATATCATCAATATACCAGCCTTCCTCAGTCATAGATGCATCAGTCCCAAACCTCCATCTAAAGCTGACCACTCCTGTATATCCCGTAAGGTCAAACTGGGCAATAGCCCAATCTCTACTTCCTGAGTAGCACGGTGTGCCACCGGGAAAAGGACTTTGCGGATTATTTACAATAGTGTAAGGATAGCCACCAACAGGTGTTATTTGGGTCCAGCTCAACCCCCCGTTTGTTGAGACTTCAACAATA